>NZ_JBHYXD010000041.1:0-75497 GCF_042751995.1 Streptomyces sp. NPDC059371
TGGCGCGCTAACCCCCCCCGCCCCCCTACCCCGCCACCGCGGGGGCGCGGCCCGTCGCCCCCCCGCCCCCACCCCCGGTGTGCGCGCTGGCCCGCGCGATGCCCCG
This sequence comes from Streptomyces sp. NPDC059371, assembly GCF_042751995.1. Lineage (NCBI taxonomy): Bacteria > Bacillati > Actinomycetota > Actinomycetes > Kitasatosporales > Streptomycetaceae > Streptomyces > Streptomyces sp. NPDC059371. Next base: position 107 of record NZ_JBHYXD010000041.1, read on the forward strand.
GCGCCCCTGCCCGCGCCCTCGCAGCGCGATCACCGCCACCAGGCCGAGCGCGGCGGGCGCCTTGACGAGGGCCGCGAGGGTGACGAGGACGATGCCCGCGACAGGCCATCGGCCGCGCGCGGCCACCAGGCCGACGCCGAGCAGTCCGAGCATGATGGCGTCGTTGTGCGCGCCCGCCACCAGGTGCAGCAGGACCAGGGGGTTCAGCGCGCCCAGCCAGAGCGCGGCGGCCGGATCGGCGCCGCTGTGCCGGGCGAGGCGGGGCAGGGCCGCCGCCATCAGGGCGACACCGAGCAGGGCGACCACGCGCATGCCGAGGAGTCCGGCCGGTATCTCCCCGCGGGTCAGCGAGGACAGTCCGCGGGCGACGGCGAGGAAGACCGGGCCGTACGGCGTCGTCGTGCTCTGCCAGACCGGCGCCACCTCGTCGGCGAGCGGCCCGCCGAGCCGCGTGGGGCCGTACGCGTAGACGTCGATGTGGGCGTCGACCATGGCGCCCTGCGCGAGATAGCTGTAGACGTCCCGGCTGAAAAGCGGTGGCGCGAGCAGCAGCGGCGCCGCCCAGGTGGCCAGAACGAGCAGCAGGGCACGCGGAGTCGGCGGTTCCGGCCCGCGTACGACAGTGCCCAGCAGCGCCCAGGCGGCTATCAGCAGAACGACGCCGAAGTACACCCCGACCAGGCCGAGTACGGCCCTCCCCGACCCGGGGGCGAGGAGATCCCGTGCGGGCAGGGCCCCGGCGGTCTCGCCGCCCAGCGCGAGAACGGCGGTACCGGCCAGGCCCAGAGCCTGGCAGCGGCGGAGATCGACGGGGAAAGCCATGGCCAACACTCCGCAAGCGTGTCAACGCCGAGTGGCCGGAAGGCGACGCGGCGCTCTCCGGACGGGGTCCGGAGCGTGACCTCCCTGTGGTGGGACGGTATTCAGAACACCGACACGCCGGTGAGGGTCGTGAACCGGTCCAGGGCCGCCACGCCGGCCACGGAGTTCCCGCGTTCGTCGAGACCCGGGCTCCAGACGCACAGGGTGCACCGGCCGGGCACCACGGCGATGATGCCGCCGCCCACCCCGCTCTTCCCCGGGAGCCCGACCCGGTAGGCGAAGTCGCCCGCGGCGTCGTAGGTCCCGCAGGTCAGCATGATCGCGTTGACCTGCTTGGCCTGACTCCGCGGGAGCAGCCGCCCGCCGTCGGCCCGGATACCGTGCCGGGCCAGGAATCCGGTGGCGAGGGCGAGATCGGCGCAGGACGCGGCGATCGAGCACTGCAGGAAGTACTGGTCGAGCAGGACGGGCACCGGGTTGTCGATGTTGCCGTACGACGCCATGAAATGGCCGAGTGCCGCGTTGCGGTCGCCGTTCGCGGTCTCGGAGGCGGCGATGTCCCGGTCGAAGTCGAGCCGCGCGTTGCCGCTCTCGGCGCGCAGGAACTCCAGCAGGACGCCGGCCGCGTCCCCGGTACGGGTCTGGAGGCGGTCGGTGACGACGAGGGCTCCGGCGTTGATGAACGGGTTGCGCGGGATGCCGTTCTCGTACTCGAGCTGGACCAGGGAGTTGAACGGGTTGCCGGAGGGCTCCCGCCCGACGTGCTCCCACAGCGCGTCGCCCTCGCGGGCCAGGTCGAGGGCGAGGGTGAAGACCTTCGTGATGGACTGCGTGGAGAACGGCTGCCGCCAGTCCCCCACGCCGTACACCGTGCCGTCGAGCTCCGCGACGGCCATGCCGAAGCTGCGCGGATCGCAGGCGGCCAGCGCCGGGATGTAGTCGGCGGGCCGACCGCGTCCCGGGGTCTGCGCGATCTCGGTGGCGATGCGCTCAAGGATCGGCTGGAAGGTGTGGGAGGACGGGTACGGCGATTTCCCGGGCATGATCGCCATTGTGCCGCCCGCTCCGTCCCACGGCCCGGCGGCCCTGCTTCCCCGCCTCACCGCCTCACCGCCTCACCGCCTCACCGCCTCACCGCCTCACCGCCTCACCGCCTCCTGATCGAACGGGGTGCGCGGGAACGGCACAGGGGGCGCGGAGCCGGAATCCGGCTTCGCGCCCCCTGTGAGCGGACCGTTCGTGCCCGGAGCCGGTTCGCACCGGCGCCCGGAGCGGTGTCAGCTGTCGATGACGCCCGAGCCGAGCAGCCCGAAGAGCAGCACGCCGATGACGATGCGGTAGATGACGAAGGCGTTGAAGGAGTGCTTGGCGACGAACTTCAGCAGCCAGGCGATCGAGGCGTAGGCGACCACGAACGACACGACGGTGCCGACGATCAGCGGCGCGGCGCCCACGCCGGTGCCCAGGGCGTCCTTCAGCTCGTACAGGCCCGCGCCGGTCAGGGCCGGGATGCCGAGGAAGAAGGAGAGCCGGGTGGCGGCGACGCGGTCCAGGTCGAGGATGAGGCCCGTCGACATGGTGGCGCCGGAGCGCGAGAAGCCGGGGAAGAGCAGGGCGAGGATCTGGGAGCTGCCGACCAGCATCGCGTCCTTGAAGGAGACGTCGTCCTCACCGCGCTTGTGACGGCCCATCTGGTCGGCCGCCCACATCACGGCACTGCCCGCGATCAACGAGCCCGCGACCACCCACAGGGAGGCCAGCGGACCCTCGATGAGCGGCTTGGCCGCGAGGCCCACGGCCACGATCGGGATCGTCGCGTAGATGACCCACCAGGCGAACTTGTAGTCGTGGCTCTGCCGCTCGTTCTTGTCGCGCAGGCCGCGTCCCCAGGCGGAGACGATCCGCACGATGTCCTTGAAGAAGTACACGAGCACGGCGGCGATCGCGCCGACCTGGATGACCGCGGAGAAACCGACGACGGCGTCGTCGTCGACGGGGATGTTCATCAGTCCCTCGGTGATCTTGAGGTGACCGGTCGAGGAGACGGGGAGGAATTCGGTCACCCCCTCGACGACTCCGAGGACGACGGCCTGACCGACGTTGATGACGCTCATGGGATCCAGTTCTGAGGAGTTGGTCGACAGTGCTGTAGACGATGCAGGAGACAGTGTTACCTATAGCAGCGGGCGGCCGGCACCTACGTCCACAAAGCTTGGGCAAACGAGACCCCGGCGAACGCCGCGCCCAGGCCCGCCGTCACGCTCACGATCACGTTGGCGGCAGCGTAGAACGCCGCACCCGTCTCGCTCAGCCGCAGGGTCTCGTAGGAGAACGTCGAGTACGTGGTCAGAGCCCCGCACAGCCCGGTCCCGATCAGCAGTCGCAGGTGCTCCGACACCTGCCCCGCCGAGGCGGCACCGGTCAGCAGCCCGAGGATCAGGCACCCTGCCACGTTCACGACGAGGGTGCCCCAGGGGAAGACCGTATCGTGCCTGAGCTGTACCGCCCGGTCGGTCAGGTACCGCAGGGGTGCGCCGACCGCGGCGCCGATGATCACCAGCAGCCAGTTCACCGCGGGGTCCCGCCTTCTCCGGACGGGCCGCCGCCGGTCGCGCCGGAGGGGTCACCGGGTGAGCCGCCGCGGCCCGCGTACCGGATGACCTCGCAGGGGTCGAGGAGCACCAGACCCTCGGTGACCAGTTCGTCGAGCTGCGGCAGGAACGCCCGGACCCGCTCCTCGGTGTCCACGACGATCACGGCCACCGGCAGGTCCTCGCTCAGCGAGAGCAGCCGCGAGGTGTGGATGAGGGAGGAGGCGCCGAAGCCCTCGATGCCCTTGAAGACGCTGGCGCCCGCGAGGCCCGCCGCGTGGGCGCGGTGCACGATCTCCGCGTAGAGCGGCTTGTGGTGCCAGGTGTCGTTCTCGCCGATGAGCACCGTCAGTCTCAGGGCGTCGCCGGTCAGCCTTGTCATCGCCGCCTCCATGCCAGGGCACGGCGGGTCGCCGTGGTGCCGATCCACACCGCCGCGAGCGCCGCGAACAGGGTGGCGGCGAGATACACGAGCCCGGTGCCCGGGTGGCCGGTGCCGACCAGGTCGCGGATGTCGACGGCGTACGTCGAGAAGGTGGTGAAGCCGCCCAGGACTCCGGTGCCGAAGAAGGGGCGTGCGAGGCGGTGCACCGACCGTACGTCGGTGACCACCACCATGAGTACGCCGATGACGGCGCAGCCCACGACGTTGATCGTGAACGTGGTCCAGGGGAAGGTGCCGTCCGGCGTGGGCCACAGCAGACCCGCGCCGTAGCGGGCCGCGGCACCGATGGTGCCGCCCAGGGAGACCGCCGCGACGACCGGGCCCTGGCCGCGCCAGGGGGAGGGCGGGCGCGCGGGCGCGCGTACGGGGGCGCCGGACTCGCCGACGTGCTCGGGGTGCGGGACGGTCATGGTCTCCGGTGCTCCTACTCGCCGGGCCGGGTGCGGGCACACGGCATCGCAAGCAGGGACCGTTGGCGGCATCCGCGCCGCGGTTCGGGTACGGCGGGCCCCACCGCCGTGCCGCGCTGCAAGATCGCGGCTGGTGACCAGGGTAACGCCGGGCGCACGGGCCGCGCACACCCGGTCCGCCCCGCGAACCGCGCACGGCGGCCCCTCCGAGGGGCCCGGCGGCTCAGCCGGTGGCGCCCGGAAGATCGCAGACGGCGAGGCCGCGCTCCCAGATGCTGCCGAGGATCAGCCGGCCGTCGGACTCACAGGCGCTGGTCACCATCCGGAACCGGGCACGGCGGCTCTCCAGGTGGTGCACGACGGCGCCGTCGTCGTCGACCGCGAGGACTCCGGTGGTGCCCGGCGGCCTGAAGGGCGCCCGCACCGCGACCCGGGCCGCGGTGCGCCGGACGGCCGGGCCCCGGCGGTGCAGGAATTCCAGGGCGCCGACGCGGGGGCCCGCCAGGGCCACCCAGATCGGGCCGTCCGGGGCGCGCCAGAGGTTGTCCGGCTGGCCGGGGAGGTCGTCGGCGAAGGTCTCGGAGTGGCCCGCTCGCGGTCCGGTGAGCCAGTGGCGGACGAGACGGAACCTGCCGGTCTCCGCCAGGACGAGGAACGACTCGTCGGCGGAGGCGGCGAGACCGTTGGCGAACTGCAGTCCCTCCAGCAGCACTTCGGGTTCGGTCTCGCCCGGCGCGAGGCGCAGCAGGCAGCCGGAACCGGTGTGTTCGACGAGATCGCCGATCCACTGCTTCAGGGGGTAACTCCGGCTGGAGACGGTGAAGTAGACGGTGCCGTCCGAGAGGGCGACCACATTGCTGCAGAAGCGCAGCGGAACACCGGCGACCCGGTCGGCGAGGACGCGGACCACTCCGTCGCCGAGGCCGACCCGCAGCAGTCCGCGTTCGGCATCGCACACCAACAGGGCGTTGTCCGGCAGGAGTTCGAGGCCGAGCGGCCTGCCTCCCGTCTCGGCGACGACCCGGACCGTGGTGCGGTCGGGGTCGCCGAGGCTTTCGACGCGTACGATGCGGCCGTCCTCCAGACCGGTCAGCACCCCGCCCCGGGAGTCGGCCACCACGTCCTCGGGGCCGCGGCCGCCGAGCGGCACCGCGCGCCTCGGCGAAAGAGTTGCGGCCGTCGTGCCGGACCCGTCTCCCACGTGCCTACCAGCCCTTCTCGAAGTAGTGGCTCACTTCGGCGATACGGTACTCGTCGCGTCGGTAGTAGGTCCGCCGCCCCAGCTTCTTGGCGCGCAGGAGGCCGACTCCGGTGAGGAGGTCGAGGTGGGTGCGCGCCATGGCCCGGCTCACTCCGAGTTTGGCGGCGAGGGCCTCGGAACTGACACCGTCCTCGACGAGGTCGGCACCGCGCTGCGGCGGGAAGTGCGCCGCGGGGGTGCGCAACCACTCCAGGATGTCCAGTCTTTGGCCGTTGCCGGCTCCCCTCAGCATCGCGTCCCCCTCCGTCGTGACGGTCTCCCGCCACTGTCCCGCAGCCGACGGCGGCACGCACGGTCTTCCCGCGACCCTGGCCGGAGGGGAACGCCTCACAGGACGCACGGGGCCCGGCCGCACCGGCGGCCGGACCCCTTTCCGCTCAGCGGTGACCGAACAGGGACATGGCCGGAAGCGCCTTGTCGTCGAAGCCGAACAGGGCCTGGTTCTCCCAGCCGTTGCCGGAGGAGGGATCGGCCGGGTCCCAGCCGTTGCCGGTCACGGCGGTCCAGGTGGCCTCCCAGTAGAAGACGCCGAGGCCCCGGCCGTTCGGTACGGCCTCCACGATGTTCATGACGTCACGAAGCCAGTTGGACTGCCCTGTGGTCGTCGCCGCGTAGCCGGAGACCAGTTCGGCCGTCGTGTCGATCTGGTTGACGAGCGCGTCGTCGCTGTCCAGACGGAAGGGGTAGGCCGTCTCGGCGAGGAAGACCGGCTTGGCGTAGCGGGAGGCGGCGTCGTCCAGGGTGGTCTGGAAGTCGTACAGCGAGCCGTGCCAGTAGCCGTAGTAGGACAGGCCGATGGCGTCGAACTTCACGCCGTTGGCGAGGGCGGTGTCGAACCACCAGCGGGTGCCGGTGAGATCGCCGCCCTTGGCGAGGTGCAGGGCCACGACGGTGGAGGAGCTGACCGCCTTGGCCGCGTCGTAGCCGGAGTTGAGCAGTCCCGCGAGCTGCGCGAAGTTGTCCGTGGAGCCCTCGGACCAGAGCATGCCGCCGTTGATCTCGTTGCCGATCTGCACCATGTCGGCCGTGGTGCCCTGCGCCTTCAGGGCGTTCAGGACGTCGTACGTGTGGTTGTAGACGTCCGTCTTGAGCTGGCTGTACGAGTGTCCGGCCCAGGCGGCCGGCTTGGTCTGGGTGCCGGGGTCGGCCCAGGTGTCCGAGTAGTGGAAGTCGACCAGGAGTTTCATGCCCTGCGCCTTGGTGCGCTTGGCCATCGCCAGGACACGCGCCTTGTTGTTGTAGCCGTCGGCCGGATTCACCCAGACCTTGAGGCGCGCGTAGTTCATCCCGGCCGACTTCAGGATGGCGAGCGCGTCGCCGGTGGTGCCGGAACCGGTCTTGTAGACACCGCCGTAGGCCTCGCTCTTGGCGAGGGAGGAGATGTCGGAGCCCTTGACGGACAGTCCGGTGGTCCCGGAGGTGAACGTCAGATCGTCGACGTTGATCCAGTTCCCGGCGTTGGCGTCGGAGTAGACGCTGATCGTGCACTGGTTGCCCGTCACGGAGACGGGCACGACCAGGTGGATCCACCCGCTGGTGGAGACCGGCAGGTCGGTGCGCTGTTCGGTGCCGCCGCAGTTCTTCAGGGCGAGGTAGGCGGAGTTCTGTCCGCCGCCCGAGCGCACCCACGCGGTGAGCTTGTAGCTGCCGTTGGTGAGCCCGGTGAGGGTCTGGTAGGTCTCCACCTTGTAGGCCGAGGCGGAGTAGTGGCTGAGGCGGTAGCTCCCGCCGTGGCCCCCGGCCTCGACGTAGGAGGCGCCGGTGGAGCCGGACTCCGACCAGCCGGCGGGCACGGCGACGCCGGACCCGTCGGCCTCGAACCCGGCATTGGTCAGGGTGCTCGCCGCGTGCGCGGTCTGCGCGGGCAGTGCGGCGAGGGCGAGCCCGGCCGCGAGCGGCAGCAGCAGGGCCCTGAGGGTGCGTCTGGGATGGAACATCATCGTCCGTCGTCCCTTCGACGTGGTGGGGAGAAGGTGCCCCCGGTGGATCCGGGGCGGATCCGGGTGAATCCGGGGGCGAACCCCTCCGCCCGCGGCTTCCTGGCTCACGCGGGCGGAGGGGGGTCGGTGTGTGCCGCCGGGTGCGGTGCCCCGGGCGTCCGGACCGGTCGGGCGGGGCTGCTCGGCCTGGGCTGCGCAAGCCCGGTGCGCCCGGACCGGGTGGGGCTGGGCCGATCAACCCGCATTCCGTGCGGGCTAGTTGACTGGGCGGGGGGGCGGGCTGATCAACTCGGGCCGCGCGGAGCTCGTACGCCCGGACCAGGCGCGGCTGGGCTGGGCTGCTCTATCCGGGGCCTGTGCAAGGCCCGTACGCCGGGGCCGCGTGGGTCGGGCCGATCACCCCCGCCGGTCACGCGAGCCCGTTGTCCGGACCGAGCGGGGCGGGGCCGATCGACCCGGCTCCCGCGCAAGTCCCGTACGCCCGGGGCGGTTCGGGCCGGGGCGCCCGGTGTCCCGGCCCGCGTGGCCCCCGGGCCGGTCAGCCGTCCAGGCGTACGACCCGCACCGCGCCCGCCGGAACCGCCAGCCGGCCCGCGGCGCGTTCGCCGGTCAGCAACTCGGTGCCGTGCGCGTCCAGCGGCACCTTGGCGTCGGACGCCGTGTGGTTGACGGCGAAGACGTAGGTGCCCGACTCGCCGCCGCGGCGCACCACTTCGACATCGCGGGGCAGGTCGGCGCGCGGGGCGACGCGCGCGTCGTCGGCCACCCGGCCGATCAGGGCGTCGAGCCCCTCGGCCGCGAGGCGCGTGGACACGTACCAGGCCGAGCCCGCGCCGCTCCGGTGCCGGGTGACCGCCGGATGTCCGGCGGCGAGCCCGCTCGCGTACGTCCACACGGTCTCGGCACCGCGCGGCACCACGAACTCGGTCCACACGTCGCCGGTGAGTTCGGAGCCGTCGGGCCCGGCGATCCGGACGCGTTCCCCCTGGAGCAGCGGGGAGAACTCCTCGACGGTCAGGCCGAGTACGTCCCGCAGAGCGCCGGGGTGGGGGCCTTCGTGGACGGCGTCGTGCTCGTCGACGATGCCGGAGAAGTAGGAGACGAGGAGGGTACCGCCGCGTTCGACGTACTCCCTGAGGTTGTTCCCCGCGGCCTCGGTCATCAGATAGAGGGCGGGTACGACGACAAGGGGATAGGCCGACAAGTCGGCTTCCGGGTGGGCGAAGTCGACGGTGAGGTGACGGTCGTAGAGGGCTTCGTAGAAGGCGTCGGCGCGCTCACGGGCGTCGTGGTCCTCGCTCGGACGCCACTGCAGGCTCTGCGCCCACCAGGACTGCCAGTCCCACAGCACGGCCACGTCGGCGACCGTCCGGGTGCCCTTGACGGCGGCCAACGAGTCGACGGCCGCACCGAGTTCGACGACCTCGCGCCATACGCGGGAGTCGGTGCCGGCGTGCGGCAGCATCGAGGAGTGGAACTTCTCCGCGCCGCTGCGGGACTGCCGCCACTGGAAGAACAGGGCGCCCTCGGAGCCGCGGGCCACGTGGGAGAGGGAGTTGCGGGCCATCTGGCCGGGCGCCTTGGCGGGGTTGCGGGGCTGCCAGTTGACGCCCGAGGTGGAGTGTTCGAGGAGCAGCCAGGGGGCGCCGCCGGCGACGGAGCGGGTGAGGTCGGCGGCCATCGCGAGGTTCACATGGGTGCGGCGCCCGTCGGTCATCAGATAGTGGTCGTTGGTGACCAGGTCGACCTCGCGGCCCCATGCCCAGTAGTCGATCGAGTCGCACTGGCTGAGGGCCGTCATGAAGTTGGTGGTGACGGGGATGCCGGGCGCGAGGCGGTGGAGGATGTCCCGTTCGGCCACGAAGTTCTCCCGCATGGTCGCGTCGGCGAACCGCTTGTGGTCCAGCGCCTGGGCCGGGTTGCCGACGGTCGGGGTCACGCGTGGCGGGTCGACCTGGTCGAAGGTGGTGTACCGCTGGCCCCAGAAGGCCGTCCCCCAGGCCGCGTTGAGTTCGTCGACCGTCCCGTAGGTGCCGGTCAGCCACCGGCGGAAGTGTGCGGCGCAGGAGTCGCAGTAGCAGGCGGAGACGGGGACGCCGTACTCGTTGTGGACGTGCCACAGGGCGAGGGCGGGGTGGTCGGCGTACCGGGTCGCGAGCCGGGTGGTGATGGCGGCGGCGGCGGCGCGGTAGTGGGTGTTGCTGTGGCAGATGGCGCCGCGTGAACCGAAGGCGTAGCGGGTGCCGTCGGCGGCCACGGGCAGCGCCTCGGGGTGTTCGCGGTAGAACCAGGCGGGCGGTGCGACGGTCGGGGTGCCCAGGTCCGCGCGTATGCCGTTCTCGTGGAGCAGGTCGAGCACGCGGTCGAGCCAGCCGAACTCGTAGGTGCCCCGGGCCGGTTCGAGGAGGGCCCAGGAGAAGATCCCGACGCTCACCATCGTGACGCCCGCTTCCCGCATCAGCCGGACGTCCTCGGGCCAGACGCTTTCCGGCCACTGCTCGGGGTTGTAGTCCCCACCGAAGGCGAGCCCGGTGAGGCCCTTGGGGTTGGTCTCCGGCATGGATCTCTCCCATGTAATCGATCATTTGGGAACGTGCACACACATCGCCAGCGGCGTGAGCCCAACATAACCGCACAGCAACAACCATTGACAAGTGTCCGGGATGTTTCTCTACTGTGAACGCTCACAGAAGCACGGCACGTGAGCCCAAGGGGTGCTCAGGTGTCGGCGGACGAGCGTGCGAGGGCCCGAAGAGCCTCGCGCACGCTCGTGGTCCCGATGCCGCCGGCGCACCCCCGGAAAGCAAAACCGCGCAAGAACAGGGCAGGCCTTCCGCAACAGGCGGAGGCCCAGGTCAGGGGAGAACGTTCCATGCCCAACACGAAGCACAACCGCCTCGTGGCCAGCACCATCGCCGTCGTCCTCGGCGCCACCTCGCTCGTCGCCTGCGGCTCGTCCGACGACGACAAGAGCGAATCCCAGTCCGGACCCGCGACACTGACGTTCTGGACCTGGGCGCCGGGCATGGACAAGGTCGTCGACCTCTGGAACAAGGGGCCGGGCAAGAAGCAGCAGATCACCGTCGAGGTGAAGAAGCAGGCCTCGGGCGACTCGCTCATCACCAAGATCCTCACCGCGCACAAGGCGAAGAAGGCACCGGACCTGGTCCAGGCCGAGTACCAGGCGCTGCCGACCCTGGTCAGCAACGACGCGCTCGCCGACATAGCCGCCGAGTCGAAGGACGCCAAGTCCAAGTTCGCCGACGCCGTCTGGCAGCAGACGACACTGGGGACGGACGCGGTCTACGCGATCCCGCAGGACATCGGCCCGATGATGTTCTACTACCGCGCGGACCTGTTCAAGAAGTACGGCCTGACGGTCCCCACCACCTGGGAGCAGTTCGCCGAGACCGCCCGCGCGCTGAAGAAGAAGGCGCCCGACAAGGCCCTGACCACCTTCTCCGCCAACGACTCCGGACTCTTCGCCGGACTGGCCCAGCAGGCGGGCGCCAAGTGGTGGACCTCCTCGGGCGACAAGTGGAAGGTCGGCATCGACGACGCCGCCACCCAGAAGGTCGCCGACTTCTGGGGCGGTCTCGTCAAGGAGGGCGCGATCAACAACGAGCCGATGTACCAGCCGGCCTGGAACAAGGCGCTGAACACCGGCAAGGAGATCGCCTGGGTCAGCGCGGTGTGGGCGCCCGGAACCCTGACCACGGCGGCCCCGCAGACCAAGGGCAAGTGGGCGATGGCCCCGCTGCCGCAGTGGTCGGCGGGCGAGAACGCCACCGGCAGTTGGGGCGGCTCCTCGACGGCCGTCACCACCGACTCCCCGCACAAGGCGGCCGCCGCGAAGTTCGCCGCCTGGCTGAACACGGACCCGCAGGCGGTGGCCGCGATGGCGAAGGAGAGCGGCATCTACCCGGCGTCCACCAGCGCGCAGAGCAGTGACGCGTTCGCCCAGCCGCCGGCCTTCTTCTCCAACCAGCCGGACTTCTACACCAAGGCGTCGGAGATCGCGAAGACCACCGCCCCCTCCGCCTGGGGCCCGAACGTGAACGTCGCCTACACGTCCTTCAACGACGCCTTCGGTGCCGCCGCCAAGAACAAGTCGGACTTCGGTGCCGCCCTGAAGACCATGCAGGACACCACCGTCGCCGACCTGAAGAAGCAGGGCTTCGGGGTCGCTCAGTGACCGACGCACGCCGGAAGCCGTACGGGGTCAAGGGGGCCCCGTACGGATTCCTCCTCCCCGCGACGATCCTCTTCGTCCTCTTCTTCGCGCTGCCCATCGGCTACGCGATCTGGCTGAGCCTGCACAAGGTGCGGGTCAAGGGCCTCGGCCTGGGCGCCGGAGCCCGCAAGGAGGTCTGGGCGGGCCTCGGGAACTACACCGACGCGCTCACCGACAGCGAACTCGTCGACGGCGCCCTGCGCGTGGCCGGTTACGGCGCCATCGTGGTGCCGGTGATGCTCGGCCTCGCGCTGCTCTTCGCCCTCATGCTCGACGCGGAGAAGGTGCGGCTCGCCCCCTTCACCCGGCTCGCGATCTTCCTGCCGTACGCCATCCCCGGCGTCGTGGCCGCACTGCTGTGGGGCTTCTTGTACCTCCCGGACGTCAGCCCCTTCTACTTCGTCCTCGGCAAGCTGGGCCTGCCCCAGCCCGACCTGCTGGACGGCGGCCCGCTGTACATCGCGCTGTCGAACATCGCGGTCTGGGGCGGCACCGGCTTCAACATGATCGTCATCTACACCTCGCTCCAGGCCATCCCGGCCGAGGTGCTCGAAGCGGCGAGGCTGGACGGGGCCACCCCGCTGCAGACCGCGCTGCGGATCAAGATCCCGATGGTGGCGCCTTCCCTGGTGCTCACCTTCTTCTTCTCGATCATCGCCACGCTCCAGGTCTTCAGCGAGCCGACCACCCTCAAACCCCTCACCAACTCCGTCTCCACGACCTGGAGTCCGCTCATGAAGGTCTACCGGGACGCGTTCAACACCGGTGACATCTACGCCGCCGCGGCCGAGGCAGTGATCATCGCCGCGGTCACACTGGTCCTGTCCTTCGGCTTCCTGCGCGCCGCGAACTCCCGTACCAAGCAGGAGGAGGCACGATGAGTTCTCTCGCCCTCCGCAAGGCCGCGCCGGCCGCGGGCACGGCCCCCGGCACCGCCCAGGCTCCCCCGACCGGCCGGATCGCACTGGTGCCGACGCTCACGCTGCTGCTCGGCGCGCTCTACTGTCTGCTGCCCGTCGCCTGGGTGGTCATCGCGGCCACGAAGTCGGGCCGCGAGCTGTTCTCGACCTTCACCTTCCTGCCCGGCACCGGGTTCACCCAGAACATCAAGGACCTCAGCGCCTACCGCGACGGCATCTACTGGAAGTGGATGGGCAACTCCGCGCTCTACGCCGGTCTCGGCGCCCTGCTGTCGACGGCCGTCTCGGCGGTCAGCGGCTACGCCCTGGCCGTCTACCGCTTCCGGGGCCGCGAGACCATCTTCAACGTGCTCATGGCGGGCGTGCTGATGCCGCCGGTGATCCTCGCGATCCCGCAGTACCTGCTGCTCGCCAAGGCGGACCTGACGGATTCGTACGCCTCCGTGCTGCTGCCGCTCGTCCTGTCCCCGTACGGCGTCTACCTCGCCCGCATCTACGCCGCCGCGGCCGTCCCCGACGACGTGGTCGAGGCCGGCCGGATGGACGGCGCCGGCGAGTGGCGGATCTTCACGCGGGTCGCGCTGCCGATGATGGTGCCCGGTCTGGTGACGGTGTTCCTGTTCCAGTTCGTCGCCGTGTGGAACAACTTCCTGCTCCCCTACATCATGCTCAGCGACGACGAGAAGTTCCCGATCACCCTCGGCCTGTTCACGCTCCTGGAACAGGGCTCCAACACGCCGGCCCTGTACACCCTGGTCATCACCGGCGCCCTGCTCGCGATCGTCCCGCTGGTCGCGCTGTTCCTGGTCATCCAGCGCTTCTGGAGCCTCGACCTGCTGTCCGGAGCCGTAAAGTCATGACCATGAGCAACACGGGGGGCCGGCGCAGGCCGCCGACGATCCATGACGTCGCGCGTGAGGCGGGTGTCTCGCGGGGTACCGTCTCGCGCGTGCTCAACGGCGGGCACTACGTCAGCCCCTCGGCGGCGGAAGCGGTCAACGCCGCCATCCGCAGGACGGGCTACGTCGTGAACCGGCACGCCCGTTCGCTGATCACCGGGCGGTCCGACTCGGTCGGCTTCCTGCTGACCGAGCCCCAGGAGCGGTTCTTCGAGGACCCGAACTTCAACGTCCTGCTGCGCGGCTGCACCCAGGCACTCGCCGCGCACGACGTCCCCCTCCTACTGATGCTCGCCGGCACCCAGGACGAGCGACGGCGCATCACGCGCTACATCACGGCCGGCCATGTCGACGGAGTGCTGCTGGTCTCCAGCCACTCCGGCGATCCGGTCGCCGAGGAACTGCGCGAGGCGGGCGTGCCACTCGTCGCGTGCGGCAAGCCCATCGGACTCGGATCCAAGGTGAGTTATGTGGCCGCCGACGACCGCGACGGAGCCCGGGACATGGTCACGCACCTGCTCTCCCTCGGGCGGCGCCGGATCGGCATGGTCACGGGACCGCTGGACACCCCCGGCGGTGTCGAGCGTCTCGCGGGGTACCGGGAAGTGCTCGCCGAGGCGGGCGTCGAGGCCGACGACCGCCTCATCGCTTCCGGGGACTACAGCCGCGCCAGCGGTGAGGCGGGTGCCGAAGTGCTCCTCGACCGCGCCCCGGACATGGACGCCGTGTTCGTCGCCTCGGACCTGATGGCCCAGGGCGTGCTGGCCGCGCTGCGCAAGGCCGGCCGCCGGGTTCCGCAGGACGTCGCGGTCGGCGGCTTCGACGACTCCCCCGCCGCCACAGCCGCCACCCCGGCCCTGACCACCATCCGCCAGCCCTGGGACCGCATCAGCTCCGAGATGGTCCGGGTCCTGCTCGCCCAGATCGGCGGCGAGGATCCGGCGGCGGTCATCCTGCCGACGGAGCTGGTGCGCCGCGAGTCCACCTGAGGAGTGTGCCGTGGGACACCGGTGCATGGGGGAGGCTCCCCCGCGCACCGGTCAGGATTCGAGAAGCCGTACCCGGCTCCCCCGGCTTAGCGTGAACGTGCCCTCGGAACGCCCACGGCACGACAGCCGGCCGACACGGCCGCACGCACCGCACAGGAGTCGAGATGACCGCCGGAGTCAAGACCATCATCTACCCCGTCAAGGACATCGCGAAGGCCAAGGCCCTGTTCACCCGGCTGCTCGGGGTGGAGCCCTATGTGGACGAGCCGTACTACGTCGGTTTCAAGGACGCGGGCCAGGATGTCGGACTCGACCCGAACGGTCACGCCAAGGGCCTGACCGGCCCGGTCCCCTTCTGGCACGTCGACGACATCAAGGCGACCCTGGCGGCCCTGATCGAGGCGGGCGCCGAGACGCTCCAGGAGCTCCAGGACGTCGGCAACGGCCGGCAGGTCGCGTCGGTGAAGGACGCGGAGGGCAACATGTACGGGCTCATCGAGGACCCGACCAACTGAATGCGGGCGCACTAATTGCACTCTCAACTAATGGCCGGATCTCTGTTACCGTTCAATTATGGCAACGCAGACGCCCAGTGCCCTCCTGGAGGACCAGTGGCGGGACATCCTGTCGGTGCACGCGCGCACGATGTGCGAGATCGACCGCGTGCTGCATCCGCACGGCCTGGGAGCCAGTGACTTCGAGGTCCTGGACATCCTCGTCACGGAGACGGTCGCGGAGCCCGGCGAGCATTGCCGGGTGCAGAACATCGCGGGCCGGGTCCATCTGAGCCAGAGCGCGCTGTCCCGGCTCATCGGCCGGCTGGAGAAGGACGGCCTGGTGGAACGCACCGTCTGCCAGGAGGACCGCCGCGGAGTGTGGGTCGCGCTCACCCGGAAGGGCCGCGCGCTGCACGCCGAGGTGCTCCCCCTGCAGCGGTCCGTGCTCGCCCGCATGCTGCGAGGCTGAGCGGTCGCCGTCATGGGACGGCACGGCTAGAGCACGAGTTCCGCTCCGTCCGGCAGGATCTCCGCGCCGGCCCCGGTCACCGACGCGCAGGCGTCCGTGGCCGGGTCGAGCAGCGGGTTCGCGCTGTCGAAGTGGGTGTAGACGACGCGCGGACCGGGGTGCCGGGCCAGCGCCGCCAGGCTGCCGTCCGCGCCGGAGACCGGAAGGTGCCACGCGGCGGCCGTCCACTCGCGGGGCGCCCGTACGGCGGTGTCCGTCCCGCCCGCCGCGTAGAGGGTGCCGTCGAGCAGGACGCAGGTCGCCCCGTCGAGCAGGTCGTCAAGGGCGGGCGTCCACCGGCCGAGGCACGGTGCGTAGACGAGCACACCCCCGCTGGCCAGGTCCTCGATCCGGTACGCCGTCACCCAGCGGTCGTCGTCGGCGGCCCCGGGGATGTGGCCGGGGGTCCGGGAACCGAGCGCGTGGGCGCTGACGACCAGGCCTCCGGCCAGGACGAATCCGCCCTCGGTGAAGCTGTCCGCCCAGGCCCACGCGGCGGGGCGGTCGAGGAGGGGGCGCAGCGGGGAGAGCGCGGCGAGGACGGGAGGCGAGGCGTAGACCTTCAGTCCCGGGGCGCCGTGCAGCCCGGTCAGCCCGGTCGCGTGAGCGGCCTCGGCGTCCGTCAGCAGGACGCCGCGCACGGGCGTGCCCCCGGGTCCGGGTGCGAGCGCGGGGGTGGCGTTGAGCTGCGTACGGATGTCGGGTGAGGCGTTGAGCAGCCACCAGTCGCGGGAGTTGCCGCTGACGGCGACGCCCTCCTGGGTGCGGGCGGGCAGTTTTCCGTCGCGGGCGGCCGAGCATGGCGCGCAGGCGCAGTTCCACCGAGGGAAGCCGCCGGCGGCGGCCGTACCCAGCAGGACGAGTCTCAAGGGAACCCCACTCCTCCGCGGCGGCTTTCCAGGGATCTTCCCCTTCTGGACGGTCCGGGCCACTCCTCACGGAGGGGCGGATCCGGACATCCTTCGCCCGCGGGCCCACCCCACGGATCCCGGGGCGGTGGCGTGGGCGGGCCCGCGCGGCGCGGCCGAGGGCCTTGCTAGCGCACCAGGAGCGTGCGTACGCCTTCGGAGGTGAGCGTCAGGCCGTGGGGTGAGGCGGCGTCGATGATGAGGTCCAGATCGCCGGAGGGCCACTGGGCCGCGAGCGCGCCGAGCGGCACGACACGGTAGCGGGAGACGGAGGGCAGGAGCTCGGCCAGTTCCTGTTCCGAGGTGAACACCGGAACGACCTGTCCTCCTTCGGGATCGTCCAGGATGGGCAGGGCCACGGCGTGGGGGTCGGCGACGTCCGCGTCCGTGGCGTCGTCCGGTACGGGCACCAGTACGTCGCTGCCGGCGAGGGTGTCCAGCGCCTCGGTGTCGGACGTGTTCGTGGCGAGGGTGTCCAGGGCTTCCTGGGCGGGCGTCGCCTCGGGTGCGCTGGGGTGGTGGTTGTTCAAGGGCGTGTCCATGGCAGATCCCCGGATCGTGGCGGGCGGGCGGCCACCCGGGCGGGTCTTGCTCCCGGGCGTGTCCTTCGGTCGCGTACCCAACGCTCCGCACGCCATTCATCCTGGCTCTCGGCCGGTGCGAGGGCGGCGGTCAGGCTGTCCCGCCCGGACGTGGGATGCCCGGGCGGGGCAGAGGTGACCGCCGCTTCCGTACCTGTCCGCGGACGGACTACTTGAGGTAGCGGACTACTTGAGGTAGCGGACTACTTGAGGTAGCGGACTACTTGAGGTAGGGGCCGTCCGTTCCGATCCTGCCGGGTCCGTTCAGTACGTAGACCCGCAGGTTTCCCTTGCCGGGCGCGGCCACCGAGAGCGTGCCGCCGGAGACGGTCTTCACGTCACCGGTGACGGCGTCCGTGTACGTGCCGTTCGGGATACCGGTGAAGGTCGCGTCGCCGGTGACCGTGACGAGGGCGAAGCTGTCGGCCGATCCGCTGGTGTATCGGCGCTTGAAGGCCATCGAGCCGCTGATGCCGTCGGTCGAGTACTGGCCCGACTGGAGGGCCGGGATCGCCCGGCGGATCTGGTTGAGCCGCTGAAGGTGCTTGACCAGCGGCTGCGCGAGGGTGGTCGCGACCTCGCCGCTCGCGGAGTCGGCCTTGCCGAAGTCGGAGGCCGTGACGCTCCCCGCGAGG
This sequence comes from Streptomyces sp. NPDC059371, assembly GCF_042751995.1. Classification (NCBI taxonomy): domain Bacteria; kingdom Bacillati; phylum Actinomycetota; class Actinomycetes; order Kitasatosporales; family Streptomycetaceae; genus Streptomyces; species Streptomyces sp. NPDC059371. The sequence continues at coordinate 17,747 of NZ_JBHYXD010000041.1, forward strand.
TGGTCGCCGTAGTAGGCGCGTCCGGTCGTCGCCAGGGGGCAGGTCGGCCCGCAGTCGATCTGTTTGCCCTTCTGGAACTCGATCTCCGATCCGTAGTAGAGCGTGGGGATGCCGCGGAAGGTCCACATCAGGGCCATGTTCTCGGCCCAGGCGTCGGTGCCCCCGCTGTAGCGGGTGCTCGACTTGTTCGGACCGTAGTCGTGGCTGTCGACGTAGACGACGTTGTACGTGGCGTCGTTGACGGAGTCGTCGGAGTCCTTGCCGTTGCTGTAGGCGTTCTGCGCGTCACCGAAGTTCATGTGCATGCGCATGTCGATGATGTTCATCCCGGAGAACTGGCTGCGGTCCGGGGTGTGATAGCTGTTCCCGTTCAGGAAGGCGTTGGTGGAGGTGGGCTGGTTGCCGGTGCCGAGCTGCTCCTCGTAGGTGTACTGCTCGATGGCGGCCGTCTCGTCGTCGGCGCTGTAGTCCTTGCGTTCCTTCCAGGTGTAGAACTGCGCGGAGTGGTTCACCGAGCCGCGGTTCCACTTGTCGTTGACGAAGGCGCCGACCTCGCCGAAGACGAAGAAGTTCTTCGCCGCCTCCGTGCCGAACCGCTGGGTGACCCGGTCGTAGATGGCGGGCAGGAAGCGGCGGTTCCAGGTGACACGCGGGATGTGCACGGCCGTGTCGACGCGGAATCCGTCGACGCCCATGTCGATGTACTTGTCGTACGCGCCGATCAAGTAGTTCTGGACGGTGGCGTTCTCGGTGTTGAAGTCGGCGAGGTCCTCGTGCAGCCAGCACGAACGGGAGTCCTCGCCCTCCCAGTTGCCGATCCAGCACTGGTGGTAGTACGCCTTCGGGAACATGCCCGAGGTGGGACTCGGCCACTGGCAGTTGTACAGGGTGTAGCCCTCGGCGCTCTTGCCGCCGGTGGGTTTGCCCCAGTTGAGGCAGGTGTTGCCGGAGGGTTCGGCGGTCGACCAGAGGTCGCCGTTGTAGTACGACTTCCCCGACTTGGGCTCGACGGTCAGGCCGTCGTACTCGAAGCCGTCGCTCTTCTCGTCGTAGTACCAGCTCCACTGGGAGTCGCGCACGCCGTAGACGGTCGGGGTGAAGAGGCCTTTGGCGCCCCAGCGGGAGCTGTGGTTGTAGACGACGTCCTGGTAGATCTTCATGCCCTTGGCGTGGGCCGCGTTGATCAGGTCCTGGTAGGAGGCACCGGCGGACTCCAGACGCGGGTCGACCTTGTAGAAGTCGTAGCCGTGATAGCCGTGGTAGTCGTAGTCCGAACGGTTGAGGACGACCGGGGTGATCCACACGGCCGAGAACCCGAGGGCCTTGACGTAGTCGAGCTTGTCGACGAGACCCTTGAAGTCTCCGCGGAACATGGGGTCGTTGTTGGCCGCGTTGCCCGACTTGACGTCCTGGCTCCCGCCGCGGTTGTTGGAGCTGTCGCCGTCGTAGAAGCGGGCGGTGAGGACGAAGTAGATGGGGTCCTTGCGCGGATCGGTGCCGAGCGGTGTCCCGGCGGCCGGCGCGGGCGCCTTCTCCCCGGTCGTGACGGTGGCCGCGGCGGAGGCGGGCGAGGTGTTTCCGGCCGCGTCGACGGCCTTCACGGTGTAGGTGTAGTCGGTCTTCTCCTCAAGTCCCGTGTCGGAGTACACCGTCGAGCCGACGTCGGTGACGACGGCTCCCTTCGTGCCACCTGTGCGTGTGAGCTGATACTTCGTCACGGCGGTGTCGTCGGTGGCCGGATCCCAGCTCACCACCACCGAGGTGTTCGTGGCGGTCGCCTTCACCCCGGCGGGCGTGGTCGGCGCCTGGGTGTCGGGGGCCTGCGCCGCGCAGGGGTCCTTGGCGTCGGCGGTGACCGTCCGGTCCTTCACGGTCGTGGTGCCGGACGGGATCGCGTAGTCGGCGCTGTTGTTGTTGTCCCAGACGCCGTTGCCGTTGTTGAAGGCCGCCTTGAGCGAGGTGGCGGTTCCGATGTCGAGGGTCTTCCTCCACCATCCGGTGCAGGCGCTCTCCATGCCGACGCCGGGGGCCGTCGTCCAGGAGCCGCCCGTCGGCGCGTAGTGGATGTTGGCGGTGGTCCAGCCCGAGGTGGCGGTCGAGTAGTACACGGTGGCCTGGTTGCCGGTGCCCGTACCCGCGTCGGCGCACGGGTCGCTGTGGGCGATCACCCCGTCCTTGACGGTGATGGTGCCGGTGCCCAGCGCGTAGTTGCCGCCGCCGTTGTTGTCCCAGGTGCCGCTTCCGTTGTTGAAGGTGGCCTGGAGCCCGGCGGCCGAGCCGAGGTCGACGGTCTTCTTCACCCAGTCCGTGCAGGCCGCCTCCATCCGGACGCCCGGCACGGTGGTCCAGGAACCGCCGTCCGGGGCGTAGTGGAGGTAGGTGGACAGCCAGTTCTTGGTCTTCGTGTAGTAGAAGACGGTCGCCGTCGTGGAGGTGGCGGCCGTGCTCTCCATGGGGACGGACCCCGTGTCCGGCGGGGTCAGTCCGAACAGTCCGGTCACCGCCAGGAGCGCCATCAGCGCTCTCAGGGGCGGCCGTCCAAGTCTGCGGCTCATGGGGCGGCTCCAATGCGGGTGCGGGGAGGGGAAGTCGGCGGGGAGGAGTTGCCTTGCAAGGAGAACCGGCAAGTTCCTGAAAGGACTTGCGGCCCGGAAGCTACAGGTCCATGACAGCCACGTAAAGAGATGTGACAACGACCGCGTCGCGCGGTGCGTACCGGACGCTCCCGGTCGGGCGTGAGCCCGCGACGCAGGGTGAGCACCGCGCGCCCCGGTGAGGCGTGAGCCCGCGACGCACCGTGAGCGCGGCTCGCCCCGGTCAGCCGGAGGTCAAGAAACCCCCGGGCGCGGGCAATCCCCTCGTCACCCGGTGAGAAGCTGTGGCCGGACCGGCGTATTCAAGGCGGAAGGGCATCCGCAGCCGCGCCCTTCCCCGACCGGAGGTACCTCGCGCGTGACCATCACCAAGGAAGCCCCGCCGCCGGTCCGGCGGCGGGACGAGGACGACCGCCGGGGCCGGCAGGGCTGGAACATCAACTCGCCGCTCGCCCTGACGATGCTCCTGCTGCTGGTCGTCGCGGCGCAGGGGCCCATCCGCGGGATGCTGTCCGCGCCGGTGATGCAGAGCTGGATGACCGTGTTCGTCGCGGTGGTGGTCCAGGCCCTGCCCTTCCTCGTCCTGGGCGTCCTGCTGTCGGCGGTCATCGCGGTGTTCGTCCCGCCGTCGTTCTTCGCCCGCGCGCTGCCGAAGCGCCCGGCGCTCGCGGTGCCGGTCGCCGGAATGGCCGGGGCGATCCTGCCCGGCTGCGAATGCGCCTCCGTACCGGTCGCCGGGGCGCTGGTGCGCCGCGGCGTCACCCCGGCCGCCGCGCTGGCGTTCCTGCTGTCCGCCCCGGCGATCAACCCCATCGTGCTGACCGCGACCGCCGTCGCCTTCCCCCGCAACCCGGAGATGGTTCTCGCCCGCTTCGTCGCCAGTCTCCTCGTGGCCTGCACGATGGGCTGGCTGTGGCAGCGTCTCGGCCGCACCGACTGGCTGCGGCTGCCGGCCCGCCCCGCGCACGAGGGCCAGGGCAAGGGGGCCGCGTTCTGGGGGTCGGTGCGGCACGACATCATGCACGCGGGCGGGTTCCTCGTGCTGGGCGCGATGGCCGCCGCCACGCTCAAGGCCGTCGTACCGGCGAGCTGGCTGCACGCCGCGGCCGGAAATCCGGTGGTGTCCGTCCTGGCCCTGGCGATCCTGGCCGTCCTGCTGTCGATCTGCTCCGAGGCCGACGCGTTCGTGGTCGCCTCGCTCACCCAGTTCTCGCTCACCGCCCGGCTGGCGTTCCTGGTCGTCGGCCCGATGATCGACCTGAAACTCTTCGCGATGCAGGTCGGCACGTTCGGCCGCGGCTTCGCGACACGGTTCGCACCCACCACCTTCGCCCTGGCGATCCTCGTGTCCGTACTGATCGGGGCGGTGCTCCTGTGAACCGTCAGGCTCAGGCTGCCGTGCTCTTCCTCGTCGGCGCGGCCGTGCTGCACGCGAGCGTCACGGACCTCTATCTGCGGTACGTGAAGGCCGGGTTGCGGCCTCTGCTGCTCGCGGCCGGTGTGGTGCTCATCGTCACGGCCCTCGCGACGGTCTGGTACGAGATACGCGAACACCGCGCCCCCGCCGACCGGGCGGGAGCCGAACACGAACCCACGGACGCGGACGGCGCCGTGAGGACCGGCGCGGGCGCGGGCACTGGCGAGTTCGCACAGGAGCAGGCCCGCGGAGACGTGGCCGTACTCATGGACGGCGACGGGCGCGGCCACGGGGGTGCGGGCGAGAACGGACACCCGGACGGCGACGGACACGGGGCTCCGGACGACGGCGGGCACGGGCACGAAAACGGGCACGGAGACGGGCACGGGCATCGGGAGCCGCGGATCTCGTGGCTCCTCGTGCTTCCGCTGCTCGCGCTCATCCTGGTCGCGCCACCCGCCCTCGGCTCGTACAGCGCGATGCGCACCGGTACGGCGCTGCAGGCGCCCTTCGGCTACGCCAAGCTGCCCGCCGGCGACCCGGTCACCCTCGGACTGGTCGACTACGCGAGCAGGGCGGCGTACGGCCACGGCCGCTCCCTCGGCGGCCGCCAGGTCAAGATCACGGGATTCGTCGCGCTCGACCGCGCCGGTGCCCCGTATCTCGTCCGCATGGCCCTCAACTGCTGTGCCGCGGACGCCCAGCCGGTCAAGATCGGCCTGTCCGGACGGACGCCGCCGGTCCTGCGGCCCGACACCTGGCTGGAAGTCACCGGCCGCTACACCGCCAGGCACACGACGGACCCGGTCAACGGCGGCATCATCCCTTACCTCGATGTCAGTTCGGCGCGGCCTGTCCCGACACCGCGCGATCCGTACGACGAGAGCTGGAACAACTGAGCCCAGGGCGGGGCGAGTCCGCGGGACCCCGCCCCGGCCTCACGCCTCGCGGTCCGGGAGATAGCTCGCGAGGCCACGCAGGATGATCTCCAGACCGATGTCGAACCGCTCGTCGGAGGAATCCGTCACCATCGAGCCGGACAGGGCTCGCAGATGGGGAAAGTCCTCCTCGGGCAGCGACGCGAAGTAGTTCTGCATCTCGTCGGCCATCTCATGCCAGTCGGGGCGCGCCAGGGAGCCGCCGCCGGAGTGCTGGGCGGCCCGGTCCTGCCACATGCCCTCCTCCAGGACGAACCCGTCGATGTAGGTGGAGATGAGGTCACCGGCCTCGGCGGCGATGCGGTCGGGCAGTCCGGCGGTGCGGAAGATGGCGAGCAACGCCTCGACGTACGGCAGCAGTTCGGCGGTGAAGGGGACGTGCGCCATGGAGATCCTGGCCATGTCGCGATGGGACAGCAGGCGCCACCGCCAGGACCGCGCGTAGTCCCGCACCTGTTCCTGCCACCGCTCCGGGTCGGGTTCGGGCAGCGTGAAGCCGGCGAAGAGCCGGGTGTACATCAGCTCCAGAAGGTCGTCCTTGGAGCGGACGTATGCATAGAGGGCGGAGACCGCGACCTCCAGTTCGGCCGCCACCTGACGCATCGACAGCTTGTCGAGTCCGGACCGGTCCAGCACGACGAAGGCGGCTTCGACGATGCGCTCGCGCGACAGCGGCTCGCGCGCCGGGGCGACGCGAGCGCGGACGGGACGCTCGCGTTCCCAGGGGGACGGCGGGGGTGATTCGGGGGTGCCGGCGGCCGCGTCGCTCATGACCACAGTCTAGGCGCCGGAGAGCAGTGTTCTCTCCTGGAGAGCGGCGTTCACCTCGCCCGAACGCGATATATCTTGTCTCGGTCGACGAGTTGCGCTATATCTTAATGAACGCCGTTCTCTTGATGAGCACTGTTCTGTTAGGGTGAACGGCGTTCACCGGCGTCTCGTCTCGTGCTTCTTCCTCCAAGACGGCGAGCCGGGCAGTCACACCCGTCCGCCCCACCGCGCTCCGGTCGACCCCGGCGCGGCCTCTTCGCGAGGAGTTCCCGATGTCCACCACCGGTGTCGCGTCCGCCGAGACGCCCATCGACTCACCAGCGCCCTACCGGTGGCGCTGGGCTGCGCTGTTCGTGATCCTCGCCGCCGAGGTGATGGACCTCCTCGACGCCGTCGTCACGAACATCGCCGGTCCCTCCATGCGGGCCGACCTCGGCGGCGGCGCCTCCACGCTCCAGTGGCTCGCCGCCGCATACACCCTCTCGATGGCCGTCGGGCTCGTCACCGGAGGACGGCTCGGCGACATTCACGGGCGCCGCACGATGTTCCTGGTCGGAGCCGCCGGCTTCACCTTCGGTTCGCTGCTGTGCGCGGTGTCCGTGTCGCCCGGGATGCTGATCGGCGCCCGGGTCGTGCAGGGACTGTTCGGCGCGGTGATGCTGCCGCAGGGCCTGGGCATGATCAAGGAGATGTTCCCGCCGAAGGAGTCGCAGAAGGCCTTCGGCATGTTCGGCCCGGTCATGGGCCTGTCCGCGGTGTGCGGGCCGATCCTGGCGGGCTGGCTGGTCGACGCCGACTACTTCGGCACCGGCTGGCGCATGATCTTCCTCATCAACCTGCCGCTGGGCGCCGCCGCCATCCTCGGTGCCGTGCGCTACCTGCCGAAGGGCCGGTCCGAGAGCAAGCCGCGGCTCGACATCCCCGGCATGATCCTGGTCTCCGCGGCCGCGCTGCTCCTCATCTTCCCGCTCGTCCAGGGCCGTGAGTACGACTGGCCCGCGTGGACGTTCCTGATGATGGGCGCCTCCGTCGTCGTCTTCGTCGCCTTCGCCGTGTACGAGTCGCGCCGCAGCAAGGCCGGCCAGGACCCGCTGGTCGTCCCCAGCCTCTTCCGCAAGCGCGGCTTCAGCGGCGGCATGATCCTCGGGCTGGTCTTCTTCTCGGCCATGCAGGGCTTCATGCTCGTCTTCAACCTCTACACCCAGATCGGCCTCGGCTACTCGCCGCTCAAGGCGGGTCTGGTGATGGTGCCCTGGTCGGGCGGCATGATCGTCGGCTTCGGCGTCGCCCAGGGTGTGGTCCGGTTCGGCCGGACCGTGCTCCAGGCCGGTGCGCTGGTCATGGCCCTCGGTGTCTTCGGCGTGTGGATGACCCTCGACCAGGTGGGGTCCGACGTCGGCCCCTGGCAGCTCCTGCCGTCGCTGCTCGTCACGGGCATCGGGATGGGCCTGCTCATGGCTCCGTTCTTCGACATCGTGCTCGCCAGCGTGGAGCAGCACGAGACGGGTTCGGCCTCCGGCACGATGACCGCGGTCCAGCAGCTCGGCGGGGCCTTCGGCGTGGCCATCCTCGGCACGGTGTTCTTCGGTCTGCTGGGCGGCGGGATCGCCACCGCCGTCGACCACCGCTCGGACGGTCTGCGCGGACAGCTCACCGCCGCGCATGTCACGCCCGAAGCCCAGGACCGCATCGTGGCGGGCCTGCGTGCCTGTGCCTCCGACCGCGCCACCGCCAAGGATTTCGAAGTGACCCCGGCGTCCTGCGCCCGCCTGGAGAAGGACACCCGGTCCGCCGTGACGTCGCCCGAGGACGGCGCCCGGATACCGGCCGCACTGCAGGCCACCGCGTCGTCGGCCTTCCGCAGCGGTTTCGGCTCCGTCATGCAGACGGTGCTCTGGATCGTGGACGGCATGCTGGCGCTGACGTTCCTGCTCGCGTTCCTGCTGCCGCGGCATGCGCGGCCCGAGGAGTCGGCGGGGCACTGAGACACGGGCACGAGGCCGGGGCTTTATCACCCGGGCGCGGGCTTCGGCTCCGACTCCGACTCCGACTCCGACGGCATTGGCTCCGGGGCCGGGACCGGCTCAGACTCCGGGGCCGGCTCAGACTCCGGGTCCAGGTCCGGCTCAGACTCCGGGTCCGGGTCCGACCGGCCCTCGACTCCGACTCCGACTCCGACTTCGGCATAGGCATCGGCATCGACATCGGCATCGGCATCGGCATCGGCATCGGCATCGGCGAACGGAACGGCCGGCTACCCCCAGGGGTGCCCGGCCGTCCCGCTTCCTGCGCGATGACTCCCAGGGCGACGCTCCGTGCCGGTACCCCCTGCCCATCCACGCGGAGCGCGACGCGTACCGTGCAAGCGGGTGGAAAGGCGCCGGGGCCGAGAAGAAGCGGTACGCCGGTCCGAGGTCCCCGGCACCGCTCACCAGGTGAGGATGCCGTCACACCCGACCGACCCGCCCCGGCCACCCATCCACACCGCACCGTCCCGGAAGGACGAGCCCCGTGCTCCCGTCGTACGCAGCCCACTTCGACACACCCGCCGGGTATCTCGACTTCGCACGGTTCGGTCCGCCGTCACGGGACGTCGTGGCCGCCACCACGCGGGCCATGGAGGAGGCCGCTCGCGCCGACCACACCACCGTGGACGGCCTGATGCGCGCGGAGTCCGTCGCCCGCGACACGGCCGCGCGCCTCGCGGGCACCGACAGCCGGCACACCGTCCTGCTCCCCAACGCCTCGACCGGCCTGTTCCACGCCGCCCTCGGCATCCGGACCGGTGTGGTCCTCACCCCGCGTACCGACTTCCCGGCGAACCACTATCCCTGGCGCCGCACCGCGGACCTGGGCCGGGCCACGCCCCGCTGGCTCGACCCGGCGCCGGGCGGCGGAGTCACGCCGGACCTGGTCCGTGCCGCGCTGACCGACGACGTCGTCGCGGTGTCCGTCAGCGCCGTGGACTTCCGCACCGGATTCCGCGCGGACCTCGCTGCGCTGCGCGAGGCGATCGGACCGGACAGGTTGCTGATCGTGGACGCCATCCAGGCGTTCGGCGTCGCCGAGATGGACTGGGACGCGGCCGACGTGGTGGTGGCGGGCGGCCAGAAATGGCTGCGCGCGGGCTGGGCAACGGGTTTCGCGACCCTGTCCGACCGCGCGCTGGAGTCCCTGGAACCGGTCCTCACCGGCTGGACGGGCGTCGAGGAGGTCGGCGTCTTCGACGGAGAGGAACACCCACCGGCGCTGGACGCGCGGCGCTGGTCTATCACCAACCTCAGCCCGGTGACGGCAGCAGCGTTCGCGGCCGCGCTGGAACTGGTGGAGCAACACACTGTCAAGGCGATCGAGACAGCCGTCGCCACCCGGATCGCCGAGCTCACCGAGACGGTCGAGGCACACGGCGGCCGCATCCTCTCCCCCACCGCCCCTGCACGCCGCGCGGGCATCCTCTCCTTCACGATGCCGGACCGCGACCCGTCCGTCGTAGCGAAGGCCCTGCACGCCGAGGGCGTCACCCCGACGGTACGCACCGACTCGCTCCGCTTCTCCCCCCACGCCTCGACCCCGCCGGAGGTTTCCGAACGAGTGGCGGCGGCTTTGACGTCACTGGGGAACTGAACCCACGTCAGGAGGTCGCGGCTGATGTCAGTCCGCTGAACTATCCTTCCCGCCACCGCACACCGACTGGGAGGACCGAGAGAATTGACCGCCCTGCCCGCTTTCCCACTGCCCTTTCATGCTTCACGTTCCATATCGTTCGCGACACCGCGAACGCTGCGGGAACTTGAGATCATGCGGTGCAGCTCACATATCCGGTCGAAGCCGGGGTGGTTCGACAAGATGAACGACGCCGACATCGTGGCCAGATGGACACAGGAAGCGGTCGCTCAGGGCCTCACCGAAGCACAAGTTCGTTACGTGCTTGACGAACTCACGCACTACGCCGCGCTGCGGGACGCACGAACCGGCGTCGAGGTGTCCGCCGTCGACGGGGTGTGGCAGTCGGACACACTGGTCGACGACAAGCTCGGAACCCGGCTGCGCGAGGCGGTTCGGATTCTGGAACAGGTCCCCGAAGCAGAACAGGACTGGCATCCCGGATCCGACGGCCAGGTACTGGATCTGGTTCATCCCTCACTGTTCTGCCTGGTGCGAGACGCGAGCAACGCACCCGAGCGGGCTTGGCAGAACCCGACGAACCGCTACTCGCGATACGAATTCTCCGAGAAGTTCCAGTGGCTGCCCACCGACGTCGACGTCAGCGACGACGGCGATGTCACCTTCCGTTCGTACGTCAACAACGTCCATCCCGAGACCCATCGCGAACTGGCCTCCGTCCTGCCGGAGTTGTTCGCGAGCATGCGTCCGCTGCTGGAGAACGTGCTCACCGATCTGCGCCATCCGCGGCCAGTGCGGATCGAAGCCGATCCTTACGGGTGGTACGACTCGGAGCCGGAGTATCCGAACAAGTCCTCCTACAGTGATGACGAGACGGCCTACGCGGAAGCCGTCCGTGCATGGGAAGAGGCCCATGACGACTGGTGGGAAACCCGCCGCCCGGCCGTCCCGGACGCCCCGGCCTTCACCCCGCCCGGGTCACCTGATGAATCCGCCCGAGTCGACCTGCGCGGTCACCGCCTCCAGGTCATCGTCAAACTCGCCACCATCCAACTCACCCCGGACAAGCCCGAGTACGCCGGCGGTTCCTGGCATGTCGAGGGGATGCTGAACGAGCGGATCGTCTCGACCGGCATCTACTACTGGGACAGCGAGAACATCACCGAGAGCCGGCTGAGCTTCCGGGCGGCGCTCGACGACCCGAACTACGAGCAGAACGACGACAACGGGGTGCGTGAGGTCTACGGCCTGGAGAACGAGGACGCGCTGAACCAGGTGCTGGGATCGGCATCGACCCCGGCGGGCCGCTGCCTGGCGTTCCCGAACATCCTGCAGCACCGCGTCGGCTCATTCCGCCTCACGGACGACACCCGCCCGGGCACCCGCAAGATTCTCGCGTTCTTCCTCGTCGACCCGTCGGAAACGATCGTCTCGACATCCGATGTGCCGCCGCAACAACCGTGGTCCGACACCTCGACCATGACGCTTGAACAGGCCAAGAACCACCGCGAACAGCTCATGCATGAACGCAAGTTCTTCGTCGACGAGCACAACGAGCAGCTCTACGAACGAGAGTTCTCCCTCTGCGAGCACTGAGATCCCGGCCCGCCGCCCGCGTCCACCCCCGTCACTCCTTCGGCACTCCGTCGCCGCTCCGTCGTCGCTCCGCCAGCTTGCGGGCGATCACCTCCATGATCTGACCCGCCGGCTCGGGCATGTGCAGGTCGTGGTGGGAAGCGTCGATGTCGTACTCGTCGAGGGAGCCGAGGACGTACGGACGCCAGCCGGGGCCGTACGACGACAACCCGTCGACCTTGTCCGACTTCGCGTTGAAGTAGAGCAAGTCGCCGCGGTAGACCGGTGATGCGAAGACGGCCATCTTGTTGAGGTTGTTGGCACCCACCTTGGACATGTCCTCCAGGAATCCGTCCAGGTTGTCGGTGTTCATGTACTGGCCGAAGACCTCCTCGACATCACCCCGGTACATCGCCGCCGTCCTGCCGGCCACCTGCTTGAACGGGCTGTCCGGGGCGGTGGTCGCCGGCGGGGCGTCCAGGACGGCGACGAGGCCGACCTTGTGGCCGCGCCGGTCCAGCTCCGCCGCGGCCGCGTGCACGACCGGGCCGCCGAACGACCAGCCGATCAGGTGGTACGGGCCTTCCGGCTGGAGGGCGAGGATCTGAGCAAGGTAGTCGTCGATCATCTCCTCCACCGAACCCGCCAGCGGATCCTTGCCGTTGGAACCGCGGGACTGCAACGAGTAGGCCGCCCGGTCCTTCACATGCGGGGCGAAGGTGAAGAACGCCCAGCCCAGGCCGCCGCCTCCGTGGAAGAACCACAGGGGCGGCTCGCCCGTACCGGGATCCCTGTTCAGGGGCAGCACGACCCCGTACGAGTCGCTCTGGTCGTCCGGAGTACCGCCGACGATGACCAGACCGCCCAGCTCGGCCACGGTGGGATAGTCGGTGATCGTCGTGAGGGGCAGGTCGATGCCGAACTCCTCGCGGATACGGGCGCTGAGGCGAGTGGCCAGGTCAGGATTCCCACCGAGCACGAAGAAGTCGTCGTCGATTCCGACCCTCTTCAGGCCGAGCAACTCGCCGAAGAGGGCGCACAGTTTCTCTTCGTGCGCGTTGCGCGGACCCTGGCTGCTCACGTTGTCCGCGCGGGAGTTGCGTGAACCATGGCCGCTCGTGTGGCGCTTGGGCAGCGCTCGCGGGGCCTCCGGCACCTCGATCGCACTGACCGGCGACAGCGGGGCGGCGACCAACTCGTCCAGCACCGACACGAACCCGGCAGCGATCGCCTCGGCCGTTTCCCTGTCGAACAGCTCGGTCGCGTAGATGAGGTCACCTCGCAGCGCCCCGGAACCGTCCTCGGCCATGCTGACCATCAGGTCGGCCTGGGCGGTGTACGTGAGGTGCTGTTCGAACTGCACTTTGAGCCCTTGGAGTTCGAGTTCCCGCTTGTCGAAGTTCTGCCAGGCGAACATCACCTGGAACAGCGGCTGGTACGCCGCGGAGCGCTCCAGGTCGAGGCCCTCGACCAGCATGTCGAACGGCAGGTCCTGATGCTCGTAGGCCGCCAGCGCCTTGTCCCGCACCCGTGCGAGCAGGTCCGCGAACGACGGGTTGCCGGAGAGGTCCATCCGCAGCACCTGGGTGTTGACGAAGAACCCGACCATGTCGGCCAGCCCTTCGTCCGTGCGGCCGGCGATCGGGTTGCCGATCGGCACGTCCTCGCCGCCGCCCAGCTTGCCGAGCAGCACGCCCAGCGCGGACTGGAGGACCATCGACAGGGTCATCCCGCGTTCGTCGGCCAGTTTCCGCAGGCGGGCCGCGGACTCCGGTCCCACCACGACGTCGACCATGTCGCCCTCGGAGCTCCTCACCGCGGGCCTCGGGCGGTCCAGCGGCAGGTTCAACGGCTGTGGCACGCCGTCCAGTTCCTTGCGCCAGTACTCGCTCTGCGCCGCCGCCAGGCTGTCCGGGTCCGCCATGTCGCCGAGCAACTCTCGCTGCCACAGCGCGTAGTCCTTGTACTGCGCGGCCAACGGCTCCCACCGCGGCGCCCGGCCGTCCAGGCGTGCGGTGTAGGCCTCGGCCAGGTCGCGGGCAAGCGGCGCTCCCGAGCTGCCGTCCGTGGCGATGTGGTGGATGACCAGGACAAGGACGTGCTCCTGGGCGGAGCGGCGCAACAGGGTTGCCCGCAACGGTATTTCGGCCGCCAGGTCGAACCGGTGCGCGGCGGCCTCGTCGACCGCCCGGGACTCGTCCTCGGGCGCCACCTCGACCACCGGCACCCGTACGGAGGCCTGTGTGGCCGACAGGATGCTCGGCTGAGGCTCACCGTCGGCGTCCGTCACGTACGTGGTCCGCAGAATCTCGTGCCGGGCGACCACGTCATCGATCGCGGCGGCCAGGGCGGCCTCGTCCAGTGGCCCGGTCAGCCGGAACGTCGGGGAGATGTTGTACGTCGCCGCGCCGCGATCCAGTTGGTGCAGGATCCACATGCGGCGCTGTGCGAAGGACAGCGGCGTCGCGGCGTTCTCCCCTGTGTGATCGCGCGGCTCGAACCGGAGGCGGCGGGGAGCGGCCGCTCTCCTGGACCATTCGGCGAACGCGGCAACCGTCGGCAGGTCGAAGATCTTGCGGATCGGAATCTCGATCCCCATTTCGGCACGGGCGCGGTTGATCAGCCTGGTGGCCAGCAGCGAGTGCCCGCCGAGCGCGAAGAAGTCGTCGTCGATGCCGACCCTCTCCAGGCCGAGCAATTCGCTGAAGAGGGCGCACAGTTTCTCTTCGTGGGAGTTGCGCGGCCCACGGCTGCTCACGACGGTCCTGTGCTTCGCGGGCAGTGCTCGTCGGTCGATCTTTCCGGCCGGGTTCAGCGGGAGCCGCGAGAGCGGTACGACGGCGGCCGGGACCATGTAGTCGGGAAGGCGTCCACGCAGGTAATCGGGCAGTTCGGCCAGCAGCGGGCCGATCGCCGTGGCGAGCGCGGGGGCGTTCACCCGGATCCGGTCGGCGCCGGCACGGGGAACGAACCCTCCGGTGAGGGTCCGCCGCTCGTCCTCCCGTTCGGGCAGGAGGATCGCGTCGAAGGCGTGGACGGCATCACCCGACCACGTGAGGACGGCGTCGAGGCCCTGCCGCCGCGCCCACACGGCGACTTCCTCCGGATCGAGTGGAGTACCGATGGGGGCGGCCGTGCCTCGGCCACGGATGGCGGCGGCCGTACCTCGCCCACCGGTGGCGGTCGCCGCCGCGGCCTCCTCCGTCAGCCGTGCGTTGGGGATCCCGGTCACCCGTACCGGGCCACCAGCCGCCTGCTCGACGCAGCCGTCGAGACCAGCCAGGCCGGTCACTTCCCTGCCCCACGCCACTGCCGGCACACCGGAAAGGTCGAGGGCGACGGTCGGCGCCTTGTGCAGCACGACCTCGTAGCGGTGCCGGGTCAGCTCGTTGTGGGCCTGCCCCGCCTTCAGCCGGATGTCCACACCGCCGGCATGCTCACGCGCCCACTCGGCGAACCATTCCGGAGCGACCACCAGCTCCCGCTCGGCGAGCAGCGCCTGCTCCACCAGCGTCCGCACCTCGCTCAAGGACGCGTGCGGGTGCGCCGCGCACTGCACCGCGCTGGTCAGAATCCGCTGGGTGGCGGCGTTACGGACGTCGCCGACGATCAGCCGGCCGCCGTCGGCGAGGAGTTGCATGGCCTGGAGCAGCACTCGGTCCAGGTACTCGGCGCTCGGGAAGTACTGCGCCACAGAGTTGATGATCACGGTGTCGAAGGCGCCCCTGGGCAGCCCGGAGAGGTCGTCGGCCGCCTGGGCGCTGAGCCGTGCCCGGTCGCCATGGCCGGCTTCCTCGGCCTGGGCCCGGACCCGGTCGACGACCGTGGGCGAGATGTCGGTGCCCCAGTACTCCTCGACCTCGCCGATGATCTTCGCAAGCAGCAGGCCGGACCCCACTCCGATCTCCAGCACCCGGCGCGGTGCGAACCGCAGCACCTGGGCCACCGCCGCGTCCCGCCACTCCCGCATCTGATCGATCGGAATCCGCTCACCGGTGTAGCTGGAGTTCCAGCCCTGGAAGTCCTCGCCCAACGTCCCTTCGGCCGAGACGGTATACGTGTCGTCATAGACGTGACGCCACTCCTCCACCTGGGCGGCGGTGTCGGCGACGGCAGTGTCGGGGTCGGGTTCGATGTAGGCGACCAGGCGCTGCTCGCCCTTCTGGTCCTCACGGACCACGACCGCCGCCTGCGCGACCGAGGGATGTCCGCTGAGCACGTGCTCGATCTCGCCGAGCTCGATGCGGAAGCCGCGGACCTTGACCTGGGAGTCGGTGCGGCCGATGTACTCGATCTGACCGTCCTTGTTCCACTTCACCAGGTCGCCGGTGCGGTACATGCGGGCGCCGGCCGGGCCGAAGGGGCAGGCCACGAACCGCTCGGAGGTCAGTGCGCTCTGGCCGAGGTAGCCGCGGGCCAGGCAGGTGCCGGCGAGGTGGAGCTCGCCGGCGACCCCGGGCGCGACCGGACGCAACGCCGCGTCCAGGACGTAAACCTGGTTGTTCCAGATCGGGGTGCCGATCGGTACGCGGTCGGCTCCCGGGACGTGCTGCCAGCCGGTGACCTCGACGGTGGCCTCGGTGGGCCCGTAGAGGTTGTGGGCGGAGCAGCCAGGCAGCAGGTCGGTGAAGCGGTTGGCGAGGGCCGCGGGGAAGGCTTCGGCAGCGACCTCGATCCAGCGCAGGCTGGTGCAGCCCTTGGCGGCGGGTTCGGTGACGAACGCCGAGAGCAGCGACGGCACGAAGAACACGCCGGTGACGTGTTCGCGCTGGATCAGGTCGGCGAGGTAGGCGGGGTCGCGGCGGCCCTCGGCGTCCGCGATGACCACGGAGGCACCTGTCTGCAGGTTGGAGAACATCTCCGGCACGGAGGCGTCAAAGCTCGCCGGGGTGCTCACCAGCATCCGGTCCTCGGGCGTGACCTGGAAGTGTTCCAGGCCCCATTGGATCCGGTTGGTGATCGAGCGGTGGGCCACGGGCACGCCCTTGGGGCCGCCGGTGGAGCCGGAGGTGAAGATGACGTAGGCGGCGTTGTCCGGCGACAGGGTGCGCTCGGGGTCGGTGTCCGGACACCCCGACACGTCCGGCAGCGTCCCGTCGAGCAGCAGCAGCGGGTCGGCGACGGCCAGGATGTGGCGTACGCGATCCTCGGGCAGCTCAGTGTCGAGCGGTACGTAGGCGGCGCCGGCCTTGACCACGCCGTACACGGCCACCAGCAGGTCCACGGAGCGGGGGATCTTGACCGCGACGAGCTGTTCGGGGCCGGCGCCCTGTTCGATGAGCCAGTGCGCGAGTTTGTTGGCGCGGGCGTTGAACTCGGCGTAGGTGAGCCTCTCGTGCTCGCCGATGACCGCGACCGCGTCGGGGGTGCGGCGCACCTGTGCCTCGAAGGCGTCGGGCAGGGTGGTCGCGGCGACCGGGCGGGCGGTGTCGTTGATCTGCCGTACCAGGCGGTCGTGTTCGTCCTCGCCGAGCACGTCGATGGAGCCGATCGGGGCCTTGGGTGCGGCGGCGACCTGCTCCAGGACCCGTACGAACCGCGCGACGATGTCGGCCGCGGCCTCCTGGTCCAGCAGGTCCTTCTGGTATTGCAGGACCAGTTGAAGCCGCGGATCGGCCGCGGCGGCCAGGATGACCGGGTAGTGCGAGCCCGCGAACGGGCGCAGCCCGGTGATGGCGACACCGGCCGAGGAGTTGGCCTCGCCGATGGCTTCCCGGTCGATGGGATACGACTCGAACACGACCATCGTGTCGAACAGTGTGGTCAGCCCGGTGGCTTGCTGGATCTCCGCGAGGCTGTGCTGGTGATGGTCGAGCAGGGCCGCCTGCCGGTTCTGCAACTCGGTGAGCAGGTCAGCGAAGGTGGTCTGCCGCTCGCAACGCACCCTGACGGGGATGGTGTTGATGAACAGTCCGACCATGTCGTCGACGTCCTTCACCGCGGGCGGGCGCCCGGACACGGTGGCTCCGAAGACGATGTCGGAGTGCCCGGTGAGACGGGCGAGGAGAACGGCCCAGGCACCTTGCACGAGGGTGTTGAGGGTGACGCCGAGCTCCGCGGCCCGGCGGGACAGGCCCTGCCTGCCCTCGAACACCACTTCGATGGAGCCTATGCCCGCGGAGTCGTGCCGAGTTCCCGCGTGCGGTACGAGCAGAGTGGGTTCCTGGACACCGTCGAGTTCGGCCGCCCAGACGCGCCCGGATTCCTCGTGGTCGTGGTGCGTGAGCCAGGTGAGGAAATCGGCGTAGTCGCGAGTGGGGGTGAGCGCGGCCGGGTCGCCGTCGGCGGCGTAGAGCAGGAGCAGGTCGCGCATGAGCAGCGGAGTGGACCAGCCGTCGAACAGCACGTGATGGGCGGTCAGGACGAGTTCGGCCCGGTCGGGTTCGAGGACGGCCAGGGCCAGCCGGATCAGCGGTGGGGTGTCCGCGTCGAAGTAGGTGGTCCGGTCCTGGTCGAGGAACCGCTCGAACTCCTCGGTGCGCGACGGCTCTTCGGCCGCCGTCAGGTCGAGGTGCTGCCACGGCAGCGTCACCGATTCCGGTATCACCTGGACGAGATCCCCGTCCGCGCGGTCGACGAACGCCGCGCGCAGGGCGGGGTGGCGGTCCAGGAGCGCCTGTCCGGCGCGGCGCATCCGTTCCGCGTCGACGTCGCCGGACAGGTGGAACACGAGTTGCATGTGGTAGGCGTCGAAGGAGGATCCGGCGAGCATCGCGTGGAACAGCAGCCCGGACTGTGCGGGGGTGGCCGGCCATACCTGCGCGAGCCGGCCGAAGCGGGTCTCCCAGGTGTCGATCTCATGTTGGGCAACCATGACCAGAGGCGCGTCGCTGGGGGTGAGTCCGCCGGCGTCGGCAGTGGCGGTGTGCAGGGCCAGGGCGCTCAGCGCCCGGACCCACAGACCGGCCAGTTCGCCGACCTCCTCGCGGGACAGGACGCCGGCGGGGAAGCCGAAGTAGGCGGTGAGTTCCTCGCCGTTACCGGTGTCGGTGGCGACCGCGTTGATCTCCAGCGCGGACAGCACCTCCATGTCCGGGTCGGGTGCGGCGATCAGGCCGGCGTGTGCGGTGTCCGGCGCCCAGCCCAGGCCACGGAGTTCCTCGGGGATGTCCGTACCGGAGGCCTTGCCGAGGTAGTTGAATCCGATCTGCGGGCGGCGCGCCCCGGTCAGAACGGTGGCGGTGTCGGGGTTGAGGTGGGCGAGCAGGCCGAAGCCGAGGCCGGCGTCCGGTACCGCGCGCAGCTGTTCCTTGACGGCCTTGACCGCCCGGCCTGCCGCCGCGCCGCCCGCGAACGCGTCCGCCAGGTCGATACCGGTGACGTCCAGGCGGACCGGGTACATGGCGGTGAACCAGCCGAGCGTGCCGGACAGGTCCGCCCCGGGCACCAGGTGTTCTTCCCGGCCGTGGCCCTCCAGCCGGACCAGGGACGATGTCGCCGGGGCTCCGGACACACCGCGCGTCCGGCGCCAGCGCGCCAGGGCCAGGGCGAGGCCGGCCAGCAGGCCGTCGTCGACGCCGCCGCGGAACACCGTGGGCAGGGTGTCGAGCAGGGTCCTGGTGACGTCGGCCGGGACACTGACGCGCACCGTGTCCACGGTGGCGGCGACATCACGTACGCCGTCCAACTCCCGCGCCCCCAGGACCGGTTCGTCGCCGTCCAGGATCCTTAGCCACAGGGGCAGTTCGGCGATCCGCTCGGGGCGGACGGCCTCCTCGGCCAGGGCGTGGGTCCATCGGCGCAGCGAAGTGCCGCTCTCCGCCGGTCGCGGGGTGGTGCCGGATCGGACCTGCTGCCAGGCGGCCACCAGGTCCGGGAGCAGGATCCGCCACGACACCCCGTCGACGACCAGGTGGTGCAGCACGATCAGCAGCCGGTCCGGGCCGGTGTCGCAGATCAGCCGCACGAACTGCGCCATGACGCCGGCGTCCGGGTCGAGGCGGTCGGCGGCCGCGTCCAGTTCGGTCTGCGCGTCGGCCGCGCGAAAGGGGACCTCGTGCAGCAGCGCGGCGGCGTGCACGTGGCCGGGCGCCTCCATCCACAGGCCCGGCCGCTCGCGGTCGAGCCGGGAGCGCAGCACGTCGTGCCGGTCCAGTACGGCCTGCAGGGTGGCCACCAGTCCCGCGCGGTCGATGTCCTCGGGCAGGGTCAGCAGCGCGGACATGCAGAACCGGCCGGTGCCACCGCCCAGCGCCAGCACGTGTGCCGCCGTCGGCGGCAGCGGCGCCCAGCCGACACCCCCGCCCTCCAGCTCGGGCAGCGTCACCCGCTCCTGTTCGGTCCGGCCCTCGACCAGTTCCGCGAGCCGGGCGACCGTACGGTGCTCGAAGATCTCCCGGGTGGTGACGACGACACCGCGCGCCTTGGCCCGCGCCACCACCTGGATGGAACGGATACTGTCCCCGCCACCGGCGAAGAAGTCGTCGTCGGCACCGACCTGTCCGGGCCCGGCGCCCAGCACGTCGGCGTACACCTCGGCCAGCACCCGTTCCGCCTCGCCGTGCGGGGCGCGGTACTCGGCGTCCGCGAACCGCGGCTCGGGCAGGGCGGACCGGTCCAGCTTCCCGCTCGGGGTCAGCGGCAGCCGGTCGAGGACCAGCAAGTGGGCGGGCACCATGTAGTCGGGCAGCCGCTTGGCCGCGAACCGCCGCAGGTCCGCCACCGAGACGCCGGCGTCCAGGGCGAAGTCGCCGTCCCCGGCACCGCCGTCCACCGCCACCACGTAGCCGACGAGCCGCCTGCTTCCGGAGGGGTCCTCGCACACCGTGACGGCGGCCCGGCTGACGGCGGGGTGCTGGGCCAGGACGGTCTCGATCTCGGTGGGTTCGACACGGATGCCGTTGACCTTGACCTGGTCGTCGGCGCGTCCGGCGTACCTCAGCCGGCCCTGGGCGTCCCACCGGGCCAGGTCGCCGGTGCGGTACATCCGGGTACCCGGCGGGCCGAACGGGCAGGCGACGAAGCGTTCCGCGGTGGCGGTGCCGTTCCGGTGGTACCCGCGGGCGACCGGGCCCGCCACATACAGCTCACCGGTCACGCCCGGCGCGACCGGGGCCAGTTCCGGCCCCAGGACGTGGGCCCGCATGTTGGCCAGCGGAACGCCGACGGGTATCGCACCGGTCCCGGTCCACTCCCGCGGAACGGTGAACGTGGAGGCGTAGAAGCTCTCGGTCTGTCCGTAGGCGTTGACGACGCGGGTGCCCGGCAGCGCCTGACGCACCCTGCGGACCAGGTCGCCGGAGAGCTCCTCACCGGCGAACACGACGGTCTCGACGTCGAGGCGGAGGCCGCTGGAGCCGTCGGCGGTGAGCTGGTCGAGGAGCGCGGACATCAGCCCCGGCACGGCGCTGATGGTGGTGCCCGACCATGCGTCGCGCTCGGCGAGTTCGAGGACGTCGCGGACGATCTCGACGCTCGCTCCGGCGGTGAGCGCGGTGAAGATCTCGAAGACGCTGACGTCGAAGTTCACCGAGGTCGCCGCGAGGACACGCGAACCGGCCTCGACCCGGGTGCGCCGGGCCAGGTCCTGTACTCCGTTGACGACACCGGCGTGGGTGACGGCGACGCCCTTGGGGGCCCCGGTCGATCCGGACGTGAACATCACGTACGCCAGGTGGTCGGGCCCGATGCCGGCCGTCGAGGCGTCGACGACGGGGCCGTCCAGGTCCAGGTCGAGGTCCAGGTCGTCGAGGTGCAGGAGCGGAGGCCGGCCGCCGGCCACCGTGTGCGCGGTGTCGTGGTCGGTGAGCACCAGGGCAGGGCGTCCGGTGTCGAGCAGGAGACCGGCGCGTGCGGAAGGGAAGGCGGGGTCGATCGGCAGGTAGGCGCCGCCCGCCTTGAGGACGGCCAGCAGGGCGACGGCCAGGTCCGCCGAACGCGGCAGCGCCACGGCCACCAGGACGTCCGGCCCCACACCCTGTTCGCGCAGCACCGCGGCCAGCCGGCCCGCCCGGACCTCCAGCTCCCCGTACGACAACGAGGTCCGCCCGCACACCACGGCGGTCGCCTGCGGGGCCCGTGCCGCCTGGGCGGTGACCAGCTCCGGGACCGTCGCCGCCCGCATCGGCGCCGCCGTCTCGTTCGACCGGGCCAGCCCGGCCCGCTCGGTCTCGGTGAGCACGTCCACCGCGCCCAGCCTGGTCCCGGGACAGGCGACCACCTGCCGCAGCACCCGTACATAGCGGTCGACGAGAGTCTCGGCCGTCGCGTGGTCGAACAGTTCCGTCGCGTACTCCAGGCGCCCGTACGCCCGCCCGGAGGCGTCGGGGACGATGTTGAGGAACAGGTCGAACTTCGCCGTCTCGGTCCCCGGCCAGACAAGGGTGCCCCGCAGCCCCGGCATCTCGATCTCCGGCCATACGAACTGCCAGGCCAGCATCACCTGGAACAACGGCTGGTAGGCGGTGGTGCGGTCGGGGTTGAGGAGTTCCACCAGGTGCTCGAAGGGGACGTCCTGGTTGTCGTAGGCGGCGAGCGCCCGCTCCCGCACCTGGTCCAGGAGATCACCGAACGCCGGATTGCGCGACAGGTCGACCCGCAGCACCCAGGTGTTGGCGAAGAACCCGATCAGGTCCTCGAGTTGTTCGTCGGCGCGGCCCTCGATCGGGCTGCCGATCGTCAGGTCGTCGCCCGCGCCCAGGTGGTGCAGCAGCACCGCCAGCGCGGCCTGCGCGACCATCGGCGCCGTGGCACCGTGCTCCGTGGCCAGCTCGCGCACCCCGGACAGCAGCTCGGGTTCCAGCTCGAACATGACCTCGGCACCGCGGTGGCCGGCCGATCCGGGCCGCGGCCGGTCCAGCGGCAGTTGGACCGGCTGCGGCACCCCGGCGAGTTCGCGGCGCCAGTGCTCCAACTGCTCCGCGGCGACACTGTCGGGGTCGTCCTCGTCACCGAGCATCTGCCGCTGCCACACGGTGTAGTCCTTGTACTGGACCGGCAGCGGAGCCCAGTTGGGCGCGACGCCGTGCCCGCGCGCCTCGTACGCCGACAGCAGATCCCTGACGAACGGCGCCATCGACGCCCCGTCCGCCGCGACATGGTGGAACACGAACACCACCGTGTGTTCGCGTGGCGCGACACGGAACACCGCTGTCCTCAGGGGCAGGTCCTTGTCCAGCTCGAACCCCGCACGCACGACGTCGAGCATCGCGTCGCCCAGTGCGTCGGCGGCCACGTCGACCACCCGGAACGGCGCCGCCGCCTCCTCGGCCGGCAGGATCCGCTGCTCGGGAACGCCGTCCGCGTTCTCCACGAGCAGAGTGCGCAGACTCTCGTGCCGGGAGACGACGTCCGCCACCGCCGCGGACAGGACCGCCGTGTCCAACTCCCCTTCCAGGCGCAGCGCGAAGGGGATGTTGTACGTCGCGGACGGCCCCTCCAGCCGGTGCAGGAACCACAGCCGGCGCTGAGCGAAGGACAACGGGATCATCGGCTACTCCTCAACGTTCATCTGTCGCGGCTGGATTCGGTTCGGCCTGGCCGATTCATCGATCCCTCGGGCTCGTCGCGCATGCCGCCGACCAGCGGGGGCCCAGCAGGGTGACCAACAGAGAATGCCCAGCACGGGAGGGAAAACGAAGTCCGTACGGCCCTTTACCTGTCGGTCGGCCTCGCGAACTGTCCACGGCGGCAGGTGAATTGACTTACCCGTCGATCCACTGCGGCGCGTGGAACGCTGACGCGCCGCAGGGCGGTCCGGCGGTGCCGTGGTGTGTCCCGCCGACGGGACGCACCACGGCACCGGCCGGACGCTTCCGGAGCGGAACTCACCTGCGGAGCCTGTGCAGTTCGATGGCCAGCGGCGTGGCGGTGAACATCGAGGAGTAGGTGCCCACCGCGAGGCCGATGAGGAGGGCGAGGGCGAAATCGGTCAAGGTGTCACCGCCGAGAACGGCCAGCGCGGTGAGAATGAAGGCGGCCCCCATGCCGGTGTTGACGGTGCGGGGCAGCGTCTGCAGGAGAGCCTGGCCGGCGATACGGGCGAAGGGTTCATCGCCCTCACGGCGGCCGAGTTCCCTGATCCGGTCGAAGACGACGACCGAGTCGTTGACGGAGTAGCCGATAACGGTCAGCAGCGCCGCCAGGAAGACGCCGTCGACGGGCTTGCCGAGCCAGGCGAAGACGCCGACGAGGATCACGACGTCGTGGGCCAGCGCGGCGACCGCGGACGTTCCCAGCAGCCAACGGAAACGTGCCGCGAGATAGACGAGTTGGGCGCCCAGGGCGACCAGCAGGGCGATGAGGGCGCCCTGGCGAAGTTCCTTGCCGAGACTGGGCCCGATGGCTTCGTCCCGGATCTTGTCGGCTCGGCCCGCCAGACCGGTGACGGTTTCGGTGACGGCCGCCGCCTGGGCGTTGCTCAACTGCCCGGTCCGGACGGTGAGCTGGTTCTCGCCGGAACTCTGGACGACGGCCCGGGGGAATCCGGCGTCGGCGAGCGCGCTGCGCGCCCGATCAGGCTGGACGGGAGTGTCCGTGGTGTACTCGACGAGACGGCCACCGGTGAATTCGACGCCGAAGTCGAGGCCCCGTACGGCGATCCCGGAGGCGGCGAGGACAAGAGCGGCGGCAGAGGCCGCCAGCCACCGGCGTGGGTGGCCCATCAGGTTCGGGGCGGTGCGACTGAGACGGTCGCGGACGATGCCGGTGTGGGCGATGCCCGTCAGCCTCGGGCGGCGGCGCAGGCGGGGACGGGCGACCGCGTGGTCGGCCAGGGCGCGTGTGATGACCAGGGCACTGACCATGGAGGCGAGTACGCCGATCCCCAGAGTGACTCCGAACCCGCGCACGGGCCCGGAGGCGAGGAAGAACAGCAGGCCGGCAGCGATCAATGTGGTGATGTTGGAGTCGGCGATCGCGCTGAAGGCCTGCCGGAAGCCGGCGGTCAGCGACGACCGTGGAGTGGGGCGACGGCGAGAGGCGTACTCCTCGCGGGCGCGTTCGAAGACCAGCACGTTGGCGTCGACCGCCATGCCGATGGCAAGGACGAACCCGGCGAGGCCCGGCAGTGTCAGGGTGGCGCCGAGAGCGGCGAGAGCGGCGTAGGAGATCAGTCCGTAGCAGGCCAGGGCCACGGTGGCCAAGACGCCCATGATCCGGTACACGGCGATGAGGAACAGTGCGGTCAGAGCGGTACCGATCGCGGCGGCCCAGGCGCTGGCCGCGATGGCCTGTGCTCCCAGGGTCGCGCCGACGGTGCGTTGTTCGATGGTCTCGACCGGTACCGGCAGGGCGCCGCCGTTGATGAGAAGGGACAGTTCCTTCGCCTCGCTGTCGTCGAAGGACCCGGTGATCCGGGTGGAGCCGCCGTCGATGCCGGACCGGCACGCCACCGACGGATCGACCTGCGGCGAAGAGATGATCTTGTTGTCCAGGACAATGGCGACCCGGCGGGTGGGATCCCCGGCCGCGTGACACGCGGCCTCGCCGGTCAGGCGGGCCCACCGCCCTTCACCGGCCCCTGTGAAGTCGACGGTCACGTGCCATCCGGCACCGCCCTGCGGGTCGAAGCGGGCGGCTGCCCTGTCCACGTCGTTGCCGGTCAGGGAGGCGTCCCGCAGGCGCAGCAGGCCGCCCGACTCGTCGGGCATCACCTGCTCGCGAGCCCGCTTGGGCAGGGGATCCGATGCGTCGTCAGGGCCGACCGCCGTACCCAGTACCTGATGGAAGGTGAGCTGGGCGGTGCGGCCGAGCACGTCAGCCGCCTTCCGCGGATCCTGCAGGCCGGGCAGTTCGACGACGATCCGGTCGCTGCCGGAGCGGGTGATGGTGGGTTCGGCGACACCGAGCGCGTCGATGCGGCCGCGCAGCACCTCCACGGTGCGATCCGTGGCGTCGGACTCGGCCTCGGTATCGGTATCGGTGTGGACGGTGGGGCGGGTCTCCAGCACGATCTGGGTGCCGCCCCGCAGATCGAGTCCGAGGGTGACGGGCACGGTGAGTGCGACGTACAGGGAAAGGGCGACAGCGGCGAGGGCGATCAGGCCTCTGATGTGCGGGGATCGGTTCACTGGGGGCCTCCGGCGGGCATGCCGCGGCCAGGACACCGACCGCGGCCAAGAAGGTGAGGAAGCAGGGAAGGAGGTTCAGCTGCCGGAGAGCGAAGGAGGTGCCCGTACCCCGTGACGGTGCGGGGGTTGCCCGGACGCGCAGGGGCCCACGGCCGAGAGCGGGGGCCGCGCGGGCTGGAGCGGGTTGACGGCCGGGCCGCCGCGTGACGCCCCCGGGGCGGAGAGCGGCGGAGCCTGACGCTCGCCGACGGCATCCCTAAGGTGTCGAACGGAAGCCGCCGTGAGGGCGGGATCTCCCTGGTCCGTGTGCGTGTCGCTGTGCACCGACACGACCTCGGCACCGCACGCCGTACCGACGGACGCCGTGCCGACGGACGTCGTACGGAAGGACGCCGTACCGACGGACGCCGTACGGAAGGACGCCGTGCCAACGGACGCTGGGCCAACAGGCGCCCGGAAGCTCTCGCCGCCCGGAGCGGACGGGCCGAGCAAGGTGACGAGCGCGGCGAGCAAGATCGCCAGCACCGCTGCCGGGCCATGAGGGCGGCGCGGAAGGGCAGGCACGTACCGGGCCATCCCCGCCCCTTCGGTCTCGATGGTGATCTGGCGGCCGCGGTGTCGAGCCTCAGGGCCCCGGTTCGGGGGAAGGGGGCCGGGGCCCTGAGGCGGTCAGTGGGCTCAGGCCTCGATGAGGCCGACGCGAATCGCGTAGCGGGTGAGTTCCAGCCGGTCACGCAGGCCGAGTTTGTGCAGCAGGTTCTCCCGATGCCGATGAACGGTCTTGATGCTGATGAAGAGCAGCTCGGCGATCTCCTTGGATGAGTGGCCCTCGGCCACGAGCTTGAGGACCTCCTCCTCGCGTGCCGTCAGCACCTGCTCCGGGGGCTCCTCGCCCTGGCGGACACGGTCCAGGTAGTTGCGGACGAGCGCGGTGACCGCGCCGGGATACAGGAAGGGCTCGTCCCGCATGGCGGCCCGGCATGCCGCCACCAGGTCGCGATCGGCCACGGACTTCAGCACATATCCGCTGGCTCCGGCCTTCAGCGCCTGGAAGAAGTACTGCTCGTTGTCATGCATGGTCAGCATCAGCACCCGCACGTGCGGCTTGAGCGCGAGGAGTTCCCGGGTGGCCTGCAGGCCGGTCATCCGGGGCATGGCGATGTCCATCACGGCCAGGTCGACGTCGTGGGTGCGGGCCAGGTCGATGGCCTCCGCGCCGTCCCCGGCCTCGGCGACGACCTCGAGGTCCGGCTCCCGGTCGAGGATGAGCCGCACACCGCGACGTACCAGCGCGTGGTCGTCGGCGAGGAGGATGCGGATCGCGGAGGTGTGGGGCGTGCTCATGGCTGCTTCCTGACGAGGGGCACGGTCAGCCGGACCTGTGTGCCGGCCTGCGGTGGGGAGGTGACGTCCAGCGTGGCCCCGATCAGCAGGGCCCGCTCGCGCATGCCGCGGATTCCCGCCCCTTCGCGGGCGACTCCGTTTCCGCGGCCGTCGTCGACGACGGCCAGCACGACGGCCTCATCGGTGTGATGCAGGCTCACCTCGACCTGGCTCGCCTCGGCGTGGCGGGCCGCGTTGGTCAGGGCTTCCTGGGCGACGCGGTACAGCACCAGCTCCGTCTGCTGGTCCAGCGCGGGCAGGCCGGTGTCGAAGCGGCGCACCACGCGCAGCCCGACGTGAGTGGAGAACTCTTCGCTCAGCGAGGTCAGGGCGCTGATCAGACCGAGGTCCTCCAGCACGCCCGGCCGCAGACGACGCGCCAGTCGGCGCACCTCGTCCAGGCTCCCCCGGGTGATCTCCTGTACTTGCCGCAGATCACCGCGCAGGGGCTCGTCCGCGTCGTCGGCGGCCCGCTCCAGCGCGAGCAGGATCGCGGTCATGCTCTGGCCCACCTCGTCGTGCAGTTCCTGGGCGATACGGCGCCGCTCCGCTTCCTGTGCGAGCAGGACGCGGGCGCTGCTGGAGGCACGTTCGTGCTCGAGGCGGTCGAGCATCGCGTTGAAGGTGCGGATCAGTTCGGCGGTCTCGCCGCGGCCCCCTTCCGGCAGCCGCTGCCCGGGGCGCAGCAGATCGACGGTGGCCATCAGCCGGGTGAGCCGGTCGAGCGGGGCCAGGCCGATCCGCAGCATGGCCGCGTTGGCGACCAGCATGACGACCAGGCCGGCCACGAGGATGACCGCCTCGGTCAGCACCACGGGAACGGAGACGGTGACGGGAGCCCACAGCAGCAGCGCGGTGGCGCTTCCCAGCACGACCGCGTTGAGTGCGAAGACCCGCCAGAACAGGGACACCCGGATGACGCCTTTCTCTGTGTGACATGGCTATGTGTGACATGGCCGTGTGGCATGGCCCTGCCTCTGCTGTCGGTCGCCGCACATTCCGAGGATGAGCCGCGGCCACCGGTCCTGACCGGCCCACTGCCAGGCTGCCCGCTTCCTGGACCAGCGTCGATGGGCTCCAATGCCCATTTCCTGGACCTGGGCCGCCCACGCCGCGATGGGCTCCGGGACAGACCGGAGATGGGTATCGCGCCCGATGGTTTCCGCGTGGCCTTGCGACGACGGTGAAGGCATGAACAACAACCGCCCTCCCCCGGTCCTGGCTCCCCCGCCGATCCCCCGCCCGGCGCGACCCGCCTCCCCGTCGAAGGAAGGAACCACCATGTCACTCGATACGCCCCAGGCCGGAACCCGCCGTGAGCGGCTGACGGCGCACGAGGCCCTCCAGCGCCTCGAACACGAACGTTCCTCCCGCCTGTCGCAGCTGCGTGCCATGGACGAGGTCGCGCCGGGCGGGCAGGAGCAGGCGGTGGCCGCGCAGAAAGAGACCGTCAAGCGCGTACTCACCGAGGTCGAGGCCGCCTTCGCCCGCATCCACGACGGCAGCTACGGCGTCTGCGGGAACTGTTCCGAAGCGATCCCGGTCGAGCGCCTGGAAATCCTGCCCCACACGCCGTTCTGCGTCCCCTGCCAGCGTAACGCCGGCTGACAACCGCCCGTCCGCACTGCCCGGGGGTGAATGGGTGAACCACCAGATCATCGACGACCGCGATACGGCTCTGTCACCCGAGGACTTCGCCGTACTGCGCGAGAACCTGCGCGAACAGCTCCTGTTCCGCCGGGAGCAGCTGCAACAGCTCTCGGACGCCGCGACCCGTGCCGACACGTTTCTCGACCGGCGGACCGCCGCCCAGATGGAGGTCCGCGTCAAGCTCGCGGCCTCCGCGGGCATGGTCCTCACCGACGTCGAAGCCGCCCTCGCACGGATGGACCAGGGCCACTACGGAGTGTGCCACCTGTGCCGCAGGCCCATGGCACGCGAACGACTGATGATCGTGCCGCAGGCGCGCTACTGCGGCCGGTGCCAACACGTCCGGGAGGCCAGGCGGTGACGATTCCACTGGGGCCCGGCCCCGCGCCCGTCCGGCGCCGCACATGGTCCCGGGGCCGGCCGTACGCCGGTATCGCCCTCGATCTGGGCAGCGCCCGTACGCGTGCCTGGACGCCGGGGCGAGGCATGATCCTCGACGTACCCACGGTGACCTTCCCCGGCACCGGCGCCGCTTACCCCATCCGGCGCGGCACCATCGTCGACGCACCCGGAACCGCCCGGATGCTGAACCGGCTGCTCGGCCATCGCCTGCCCCGCTTCGGCCGTCCCCTGATCGTCCTGACCACGCCCGTACTGGGGGGAATCGCCTACCGGGCCCAAGCCCGCACTGCGGTCGACATCCTGCGCCCGCGTTCGGTCCTGACCGTCCCGACCGCGCGCGCCGTGGCCATCGCCGCCGACGCCGACCCGACCTGTCCCCTGCTCGTCGTGGACATCGGCGCACACCTCACCGAGGTCACGCTGCTCGCCGACGGCGCGGTGACCGACGCGCGCCACACCGCCCTGGGCACCAGCGACCTGGACAGCCGCACCCCGCCCGCGAGGATCACCGAGGCGGTCGTCTCCATGGTGACCACCATGCTGGAGCAGGACCACACCTCGGAGACGTTCGAGGCCCTCCACCGGGGCGCCCTCCTCGCCGGCGGGGGCGCGCTGCGGCCCGACATCACCTATCGCCTCGCCGACGAACTGCGCGCGCCGGTCCAGCCCGTCCCCGCGCCGCACACCGCGGCGGTCCGCGGCGCCGCGAAACTCCTGCAGGCCGCCCGCTCCCACCCCTCCGCCCACGCCATCACGGACCCCGCACACCTCCACTAACCCACCCCCGTCCCCGCAACCTCGCCCGGTGGGACCCGGCTTGGGCCGGTACCGTTCCCTCCCCGGTGGACCGCGTCCCGCTGACTACGGGAGGACGGGAGGTGTCCGCTCGGCCGAAGCCGGTTCAGCGCGTCCTGTTCCTGTGAGGGCGTGCGGAGGGCCGGAACAGGCCCAGGCGGGCGTTGTGCTCGCGTTGCCGCTCGGCCACGGCACGGGCCGGCTTGAGCACGAGTCGCTGGAGCCGCCGCGCGGCCTCGAGGTGGTCGGCGGTCCACACGACCCGGATGGCGGTCGGTGACCGCTCGCTCCGCTCTTCGACGAGGTCACGCTCGACCGCGTGGATCAGCCGTTCGTCGGCCCCGACGTCCCTGGGCTGCCTCTCGGGCACGTCGCCGAACCCTGTCATGGCGTTCGCCGTCGCCTCGTACCAGGAGAGCAGCGCGTCCCCCGAGCGATCGATCTCCGAGCGTGCGGCGGTACGGTCGGCACCCGACTGCCCCTGGTCCCGCTCCCACAGGTCGAGTACGGCGTCGGCGGTGAGCCGGAGCACGGCGACGGCGGTCACCAGAGTGGTGATGTCGGTCAGCGGAAGGTGCTTGGTGCCGCGTTCCGCGAGGAACCCCCGGAAGGCGTCGTCCAGTCGCCGGGCCGCCGCCGCGGCACGGTAGCGCTCCTCGTCCGGGAGCGGAGCGGTCCGTACGAGGCTGTCGCAGCGGGTCACGCCGTAGCCGATCGCGCCGCGCAGATACCGGGTGCTCTCCGAGAATCCCTCCGCGAGGGCGTGCCCGAGGAGGGGCGCGGCACCGCGGGGCCAGAACAGCGTTCCCACGACGACGCTCACGGCGCATCCGATCGCGACGTCCTCGATCCGCACGATTCCCACGGTCCAGCCGACGGGTTCGAGGAGGTTGAACAGGATCAGGATCGAGACGGTGAAGCCGGCCTGGCCCGCGGCGAAGGAGATGGTCGCCGGGGCGAGGCCGGTGAAGAACACGGCGACGGGGAGCAGGACCCAGAGGAACGTGGTGTTCGAGCCGATCAGGTAGATCAGTCCACCGCCGATGATGATGCCGACCGCGGTGCCGGCGATCGCCCGCAGCGAGTTCTGCCCGGTCAGCACGGCGCTGGAGCGCAGGACGGCCAGGGTTCCGAAGGCCACCCAGAAGCTGTGCTGCACACCCGACTGCTCCGCGACCAGCACGGCGAGAGCCAGCGCGATCGCGCCGCGGACACTGTTGCGCAGCCACGCCGAGTGCCGCTCGGTGTGCGCACCGGCACGTTCCTGGGCCGAGGCGAGGGGCGAGGCGGCGCCTTCGGGGCGTTGTCCGATGAGCCGCTGCCACAGGCTGCGCCCGCGCGCCGCGAGGATCAGTTCGACGTTCCTGGCGATGGCGGAGACCGCGAAGCTCATCTCCTGAGCACGGAAGCTCGGTTCCAGCGAGCTCACGAAGCGTGTCGCGGTCGGATCGGGCCGGGTGTCGGCCTGGGGCCGCCCGGCCCGCCGGCCGTCGGTGGTGACCGGCCGGAACGAGGTGACGGTGTTCTCCATGGCCGACCGGGTCAGGGCAAGGCGTTCCTGCAACGGAGTCAGGTGTCCGGGCTCCTGGTCGTCCGTCGCGGACAACGCCTCCGCGCTCGCTCGCAGCAGGTCCGCGGCGGCCGTCTTCACCCCGCAGACGACCGCGTCCGAGGGGGTCGCCTTCTCGCCCACGGACACGCGGTCCAGGATCGTGGCGAGCAGCAGCACCTCGTCGACCAGACGGATCAGGACGCGGGTGGACGTGGCGAGACCCGTCGGCCGGTAGGGGGTGGCGAAGTACGCCTCGCGCAGCGCCGTCACCGCGTCGTTCGCCTCGCTCACGATCGTGCCGAGCGCCGTGCGGTCCGCCGTGCCGAAGCCGCGCAGTACGCAGTCGGCCTCGGCCCTGAGCTGTACGGCGAGCGCTCGGCACGCGTTCGCGGTGGCGTTCCGCAGCGGCTCGCGCACGGGAGTGGGCCACAGCAGCCGGACGGCCAGGAGCGAGGTCACGCCGGCCAGACCCCAGCCGGCGAGCCGGTCCGGGATCGCCTGTGCCGTCCCGGGGAGCGTGGCGGCCAGGACGAAACTCACGAGCAAGGAGGTGGAGGCTCCCGCCAGGCCCGAACTGACCACGCCGGAGAACAGCACGAGGAAGCTGACGACCGCCGTGGCGAGGGTGCACAGCCATACCTCGCGGGAGACCAGCGTGCCGAGGGAGATCAGCACGGCTCCCGTCACGACGAGTGCGGCCTGTTCGATGAGCCGGTCGCGCATCGGCCCCGCGAACTCCACGAACAGCAGCATCGCGATCGATCCGAACGCCGCGAAGAGCGGGACGACCGGACTGTCCGTGATCGCGATCGCGACGGCGAAGAGCCCGGGAGCGACGATCGCGGCTCTGACAGACCTGCGGAGCGCGGTCAGACCCGCGTCGCGCCGAAGCAGGGACCGCAGGACGTTCACAGCAGACGCCTCCCAGACACATCCGGTCTCTCGCACGTCACGTCACTCTGACAGCTCGCCCTATGAAGACACGTCAGGCTCCGGCTCCGGGAGGGTCGCGCGACCGTGGTTCCGCCGCGAAGCAGCGGCCCTCGCGCGGAGGAGGCTGCGCCTCAAGCGCTGTCGTCCGCGGTTGTCGCTACATGCCCGCCGCGGGATCGCCGTCGCCGAGGCCTATCCACCAGTGCCCGTCATCCTTCACCAGGAGCAGTTCCTGCCGCTGCCCGGTGTCCTTGTACGTCACTGTCACCGGGTTGAAGTAGCTGACGACGCCCTCCCGTACCGTGACTTCGACGGGGCCTCCCGCCGCCTGGCCGTACTCGCGCACGTACTTGGCCGCAGCAGGCCCGGGCCGCCTGTAAGCGGGCCCGGCGAGCTCCGCGATTCCCTTCGCGTCGCCGGCCTTGAGCCGCTGGACATAGACCCGTACGACAGTGTCGACGTCCTCGGCCGTCTCCTGTACGTCGGGGTACGTGGACTTTTCCGCGCGCACCGTCACGTCGACCCTGGGAGCGTCGGCCATGGCGTAGGGCTCGCGGAACCCGTTCCACCACACGGCTGCGGTGATCCCGACGACCAACAGGCCGCTGCCGAATGAGATGGTCAGCCTTTTCATATACGCCTTTCTCCAGTACCAGTTGCACTTGACGCGATGAACGAGCAGTTGGTTCCCGCGCAACGACGCCAACCGCCCTGCCGAGCTTGCCGAGCGTCTCGTCCTTCCGCGAGCCGACATGGTGGCCGCACGCACAGGCGCCCCCGGAACTATGTTGTCCCACCACATGTGCGCCTGAACTGGCTGTTCCTACGGTGTGCCGACACGTACCCGTCCCCACCGCACACGAGGAAGTGGCGCACATGGCCTCCGCAGCATCCGCTCCCCCGAGCGCTCCGTCGGGGGCTCTGCAGGACGACCTACTGCCGGCAGGCCATGGCAACGTGCGGCGGCCGGATCGCCGCTGTGCGGAGGACTCACGGCGCGACGGGCAGGCCGGGTCCTCATGCCCGGTCGGACACCTCTAGCTGGGTGGCCATGAGGCGGACGATTTCCGTCTGGTGCTGGGCCAGGAAGAAGTGGCCGCCGGGGAAGACCTTCAGCGTGAAGGGGCCGTCGGTGTGCCCGGACCAGGCGGCTGCCTCCTCCACGGTGACCTTCGGGTCGTCGTCGCCGACGAGGCAGGTCACGGGGCAGCGCAGGGGCGGCCCGGGTTCCCAGACGTAGGTTTCGGCTGCGCGGTAGTCCGCCCGGATGGCCGGGAGGATCATGCGCAGGACTTCCTCGTCGCCCAGCAGCCGGGGGTTGGTGCCGCTGAGGCCGCGCATCTCGGCGACGAGACCGTCGTCGTCGCGCAGGTGGACGGTCTCGTCGCGGTGCGTGGACGGGGCGCGGCGGCCGGAGGCGATGAGGGCGGCGGGCAGGACGCCCCGCTCCTGCTCCAGCCGTCGGGTGATCTCGTAGGCGAGTGAGGCGCCCATGCTGTGGCCGAACAGGGCGATGGGCCGGTCGGTCCAGGGCAAGAGGGCCTCGTAGACCTTGTCGGCGAGCGCCGGTACGGAGTCCAGGAGAGGTTCGGTGCGGCGGTCCTGGCGGCCGGGGTACTGCACGCACAGCACGTCGACGCTGTCGGGCATGGACCGGGACACCGGGAAGTAGAAGCTGGCGGCGCCGCCCGCGTGGGGCAGGCAGACCAGCCTGACGCGGCTGTCGGGGCGCGGGTGGAACCTGCGGATCCAGAGGCTGTTGTTCTCGGTGAGCGGGTAGTTCACGGAGTCGTTCCCTTTCGGTTTCGGTTCGACCGCCTGCCGTGGCGGGGCGTTCGCCGGGAGGGGGGTGGGGCGCGGTCGGGCCGTGCCTACCGCCGGTCAGGAATCCGTGACGTCCTGCTGGATGATGCGCTCGACATTCCGCTCTGCCAGTGCCGTGATGGTCACGAACGGGTTGACGCCGATGCTGCCGGGGATGAGTGAGCCGTCGGTCACGTAGAGGTTCTTGTATCCGGCGACGCGGCCGTAGTCGTCGGTGGCCTTGCCCAGGACGCAGCCGCCGAGCGGGTGGTAGCAGAAGTCGTCGGCGAAGGCTTTGATCTGCTTGCCGAAGAGGTCGTACCGGTAGATGGTGGCGTTGGCCTTGTTGACGCGGTCGAACAGCGACTTCGCGGCTGCGACCGCGGGTGCGTTCTGGTCCCGGGTCCAGCGCAGGTCCGCCCGGTCCTTGGCGGCGTCGTAGACGAAGGTGCCGCGCTCCGGGTTCTTGGTGATGGCCAGGTAGAGGCTGACCCAGGTCTCGACTCCCGCCGGCAGGGGGGCGATCTCGGCGAAGACGGGGGCGTCCGGATTGTCCCAGTCGTCGATGCCGAGGGCGGGGATCGACGACTGCTTGGTGCCCGTGGGGTTCCACATGTGGTTGGCGCGAGCGGTCATGATGTTGCCGTTGGGGCCCCAGCCTCCGCCGATCTCAGGGCTGAGGTTCGGGAGAGTGCCGGTCTCCCGGGCACGCAGCAGCAGTTCGGTCGAGCCGAGGCTGCCGGCGCCGAGGAAGAGGTGGCGGCAGGAGACCTCCTTGGTCGCGAGCAGCTTGCCGCCGGTGTCCCTCTGCTCGACGGTCAGCAGATATGTGCCGTCGTTCTGCTGACGGATCGTCTTGACCTGGTGCAAGGTCTCGATGGTGACCTTGCCGGTGCCCAGGGCGGCCGCCAGGTAGCTCTTGTCGAGTGAGACCTTGCCGTGGTTGTTGCCGTAGATCACCTCGGCGGCCAGCGCGGACTTGGGCACCGCACCGTCCGCCTCACGGCGCATGTAGTCCCAGTCGTAGACGTTGGGCACGAAGGTGGTGCTCAGGCCCGCGTTCGAGGCCTGCCGGCGCGAGACACGCGCGAACGAGTACCAGTCGGTCTGCTCGAACCAGCTCTTGTCGATGTTGTTGACCCGGAGGGTGGAGTTCGCGCGCGGGAAGTACTTGGTGTACATCTCCTCGGCGTCGACCTGGGGCAGCATCTCCGCGAGGTACGAGCGCCGGGGCGTGACCGCCATGCCGCCGTTGACGAGCGAACCGCCGCCGACACCGCGTCCCACGTACACGGACATCTGGTCGAAGTTGACCCGGTCCAGTACACCCGCGTAGGGCTCGATGTCCCGGTTGGCGAGGTCGAGCCACAGGAAGGAGCCGAGCGGAGCCTCGGTGCGGGTCTTGAACCAACTGGAGCGCTTGTCGGGCTTGAGCATTCCGGAGAACACGTTGCCGTCCGGACCGGGCTGGTTCCACAGTCGGCCCATCTCCAGCATCAGGGTGGGGACCCCTGCCTCGCCGAGGCGCAGGGCGGAGACGGCCGCGCCGTAACCGGTGCCGACCACGACGGCAGGGACGAACGTGCCGCCGGAACCACTGGTCGCGGTGGCAGCGGCCGCCCGGGGGGCGGCGGTGATCGTGGTCTGCCCCGCGAGTGCGGCGGCGCCCAAGGCCGCCAGGCCGAGCATCCGGCGGCGGGACAGAGGCTGGTGGGCAATCACGCTGTGTCTCCTGAGCTTCGGGGAGAGGAAAGATGAATCGGAAGGCCGGACGGGCGGCCTGGGGTGCAACGAACCATGTGGAGACCGCGCACAGGCCACCGAATCCGGATCGGGTGGGCCGACCCTGTGGAGGCCGGGCCCGGAGGTTCGGTTGCCCGCACTCGGAAGGGGGCGTCACGGTACGGCCCGCTCCCGGGGGCGGGCCGCGCTCACGCATGTCTTCAGGCGTCCGCCGGGCGGGCGACAGAGCGCAGGACGCGGCCGGTTCGGGCCGTCCGGCGACCCGGAGCCTGTGGTAGGCGCCGGTGAGGTGCTCGTCCACTGCGCGTGCACACGCGCGAGCCGCTCCGTCATGTGCCGGATACCGTGGTAGCGGCGAGTCCGGCGACCCTGCGTCCGGCCCGGGTGAAGGCTGCCACGGCCACCCGCGCGAGCGCCCGGCGCGGGCCCCGTGCCCGCTCACTTCACGAAGTCGTCCACGACCTGGGGCGGCCAGGTGCCGACCTTGAGTACGCCCAGTGAGTAGGCGCGGGAGACCAGCGCGGCGCGGTTGGGCACCTTCAGCTTCCGCAGCAGGCAGGTCACGTGGTACTCGACGCCCTGCCTGCTGAGGTAGAGGCTCGCCGCCAAGGGGATGGTGGAGACGCCGGCGGCGATGCCTTCGAGGATGCGCGCGTCCATCGCGGAGAGGATCTTCTTGCGTCTGGTCACCACAGGTGTCTGCTCGGCGTCCCCGGCCGTGGGCATCATGACCAGGATCGCGGTCGTGTCGGGCAGGACACCGCGCACCGCGACCGCGGTGAGGGGAACGGTGAAGGCGGACTCCGCGCCGGGCCCCACAGCGATGACGGGCGTCACGAATCGCTGGTGTTTCCCTTCCAGTAAATTGAATAATTGACGCATCAACGGTTGCTGCACGCTCGGGTGCACGACGTCACGGAAATTGCGACCGCATATGTCATCGGACGATCCGTTGAACTGCCTGAAGAACTCCTGGTTCGCCTGCTGGATGGTCAAAGTCTTATCGAGACTCGCCATGCACAGGCCCGGAGTTGCAGGTGCTGGACTCAGCAAGAGATACCTCCCAGTCAGGAAACCTTGGCGAAATAAACTCGGACGCCGGCGAACGGCCGTAGAGGCTGTCAGCAGGGGCGTCATCGGCCCTGGGACCAGCGGTAACTCCAGATGCCGAACATCGTGCGTCACGGCCCTTGCGGGGTTCTGGTCGAACCGCTGGCGGCACCTCGCCCGCCACGCGTCGTCGTTTTCCAGCCCCTTGTCGAAATCCTTGCCGGACACCTGGCGCTTTCTTGCCACTCGATGGATCTCCGGCTTGGAGGGCGTCGTTCGCCATGCCAGGATCCACAGAAGAAGGTGTGAGACCAGCCAGCTCGAACCGTCCGTCAGCCATATCCGCAAGCACGATGGGGACCGTTCATGCCTTTACCTCCGACCGCCAACGTGTCACCCAGGACGACCGGCCAGGCTGAGCTCCACCTGAGCGTTCTGGGGCCCATGTCGGCGCGACACGACGGGCACGACCTGCCGCTCGGCCCGCCACGCCGGCGAACCCTGCTCGCCCTGCTGCTCATCCGCCTCGGCCGCGTAGTGCCCACCGAACTGCTCGTCGAGGAACTGTGGGGTGACCAAGCGCCCCGACACGCCGTCGCCGCACTCCAGAGCCACGTCTCCCATCTGCGGCGGTCCCTGCGCACAAAGACGGAAACAGGCCAAACTTCGGTGCTGCGTCATCGGACACCGGGCTACGTCCTCGATCTCGATCCCGAACAGGTCGATGCCTGCCGCTTCGAGCGTCTGGTCACAGACGGACGGCGGCTGCTGGAGCAGCGCGATCCGCGCGCCGCGCATGCACGGCTCACCGAGGCCCTGGGGCTGTGGCGCGGCTCGCCGTACGCGGAGTTCGACGGCCATCCACCGCTCAGCGACGAGTGCACCCGACTCGAACAGATCCGGCTCACCGCCGTCGAGTCCCGCGCCGAGGCACGGCTGGCTCTCGGCGTGGCCGAGGAGGTGGCCGCCGATCTGGACGGGGAGGCGCGCCGTCATCCCACGCGGGAGCGGCTGGTCGGCCACCTCATGACGGCACTGTCCCGGCTCGGGCGGCAGGCCGAGGCGCTTGAGGTGTACGAGCGGACGCGCAGTCATCTGGTCGAGGAGTTCGGCGTGGACACCGCGGCCGAACTACGCCGGGTCAGAAGCGCGATCCTGCGCCAGGAGCCGGGAGCGAGTGCCCCCTCGAAGAAGCTGTCTCCCCCACCGCTCGAGTCCGCCGGAGCGCCGTATGTCCCGCCGGTGATGAACGAGATCGGTGACGCCGGAGTACGGAACTCCGAGGGCCTGCAGGGCTTCGGGGGCTCCTGGAACGGCGGGACGGCCGGCACGGTCCGGGGGTACGGCCCGGCGGTGGCACCCGGCGGCTCCAACAGGACGGACGAGTCCGGCACGGCCGTCGAACGCGAGGGGATCGCGGGGACCGACGCGAGCCCGAGGGCACGAACCGATGCGCCGTCGGGCTCGCGAGCGGATGCCACCGGCACGCAGACCGGGTCGTCCCGCTTGCGGCCCGTACCCGGACCGGAACACGAGCCGGCTGCCGCCCGGGAAGCCGGGGAATCCCCGGAGTTCGAGTCGGGGTGGGCGCCTGCCCCCTCGCCGTTCACCGGCCGTGGCCAGGAGCTCGACCGCCTGACAACCGCCGCCGCGAGCGCGGTCGTGGGCCACGGCCATGTGGCCGGCGTCCTCGGCCCCCCTGGTGTCGGAAAGACCCGCCTGCTGCTCGAACTCGCGGCACGTCTGGAGAGCATCGACGCGCACGAGCAGGGCTCCAGGCTGGAGGTGCTCTGGAGCCACTGCTTCCCCGGCGAGGGCGTGCCCGCCTACTGGCTGTGGACGCAGATCCTGCGGCGGCTGTCCGCGACCCGGCCGGATGCCTTTCGCGAGGCGACGGAACCGTTCGGCGCCCTGCTCGCCCCACTGATGCCCGAGCGGTCGGCGGCCCGGACCGGAGGCCCGAGAGGCGCCTCCGACTGGTGCCATGCCCGCTTCCTCGCCCACGACGCGGTCTGCGAGGTGTTGCTCACCCTCGCCGGGCAACACCCGCTCGTGTTGTTCCTCGAAGATCTGCAATGGGCGGACACCGCCTCCCTCGACCTGCTCAGGCTGCTGAGTACCCGCTGCCAGGGCCGTCCGATCAGCATCGTCATCACGGCGCGGGCGTTCGAGGCCGAGTCGGACGCGACGCTGCGCCGGATGGTCTCCGAGGTGCTACGCGGCCCCAGGACCGAGACGCTGCGGCTCGGCGGGCTTTCCCTGCAGGCCGTCGGCGCCCTCGTCGAGGCACACGCAGGACCTGGTGTGGACCCGAAGGTCGTCGAGGTGCTGCACCGGCGCAGCGAAGGCAACCCGTACTCGGTGATCCAGCTTCTCTCCCTCGTGGACGATGCGCGTAAGCTCCGTCGCCCGGATGCGGTCGACACGCTCCTGGCTCACATTCCCACAGGAGTACGCGAGGCGCTGCACCAGCGGTTCGCCGCGTTGCCCGAGCCGGTCCTGCGGGTGCTTCACCTGTGCGCCGTCATCGGCGGCGAGGTGGACACCGACCTTTTGCTCCGGACCGCCACGCACGACGAACCGGTTGTCGCGGGTCTTGAGTCGGCCATCCGTGCCGGCCTGCTCGGGGAGGACCCGCACCATCCGGGGCGGCTGCACTTCGCCCACGCCCTCGTCCAGGAGACGCTCGTCGACGAGCTCCCCCGTGAGGACCGCCACCGTCTGCACGCCAGGGTCGCCGACGCGCTGTGCGCGCGCAGGCGCGGGCAGGTGGGAGACGAGGAGATCGAGCGGGTGGCGCATCACAGCTGGCACGCCAAAAGTGCGCTGCCCGCCGCCGAGGTGCTGCCTCGACTGCTGCTCGCCGCGAAACACGCCGAGCAGTCCATGGCGTACGAGCAGGTGGAGATCTGGCTGCGCCGCGCCGTGCATCTGGTCGGCTGCCTACCGCCGGACGATCCAGCCACAGGAAGGTTGGAACAGGACCTGCACATCCAACTCGGCCAGGTACTCGCCACCACTCGCGGCTACGGCCACCCCGAGGCCGAGACGGCACTGACGCGCGGTCGCGCCCTCAGCACGGCCGCTCATGCCCCCGAGGACCCGTCGGTGCTCTGGGCGCTGTGCACGGCGTACCTGGTCACCGGCCGTTACGACGCCTCGCGGCAGTTCTCCGGCCTACTGCGGGGCATCTCGCGGCAGACCTGGGAGCCCGTGGCGGCGCTCGGTGCGGCGTACGGCGAAGGCATCGTGCTACATGTGCGCGGAAAGCTCCCGCAGGCACTCGCCGAACTGGAGCGCGGCGTCGGCATAGCGGATCGTTTCGCCAACGATGATCACGCGCTGGCGCGAACCTTCCAGCACGACCCACGCGTCTCCTGCCGCTCCTACGACACCTTCACCCACTGGCTTCTTGGACACCGGCAGACCGCCGGCGCGCGCCGACGTGAGCTGTTGAGCCTCACCAAGTACGAAAGCAGGCCGTCCGACCGCTCCTTCGCGCTGTACGTGGACGGGGTCGTGGCGGCTTGGGAGGGTGACACCCGCACCGCACTCGCATCGAGCGACGAGGGCGTCCGCGTCGCGGGCGAACACGGACTGCTCTACTGGAAGGCGATGCTGGGCGTCGTCAAAGGGTGGGGCCTGGCGCACGCCGGACATCACGACGATGGCCTCGCCCTCATGCACACCTCCCTGGCTGAATTGGGCCAGTCCAGGACGTACTTACGCCACCCTCTCCACCTGGGCCTGTTGGGCCAGGCGCAACATCACGGCGGGCGGATCGAGGAGGCGAGGACTACCTTCCGGAAGCTGCTGGCCGCCGTCGAACAACGCCGCGAGCGCGTGTACCTCCACCCGGCACTGCCCGCGACCCCGCTGCTCCACGAACTGCTGGGCCACGGTGCCGACGACGCGCTCACGGGACGGGGCCCAGGACGGGGCGGGCCCGGCTCCGGCCGACGAGCGTGATGGAGCCATGCTCTGCCTCGTCAGTTTCGACCCATCCGGTTCCATGTCCCCGTGACGCGCCGCTGCGGGGTGCGGCAAGCGGTGGCCCTGGCCGCCCGGCTCCCGGAGACCCACCACTCGCACGGTCGCGTGCCCCGAGCCTCACGGCCGATGCCGCTCAGTCGTCGTGGATCGCGACCGCCTGTACCGGACAGCCCATGGGGACGTCGCGCACGCGCGGGTCCGCCGCCGCCGCGTCCTCATGTCCCGGGACCAGGGCGACCAGCGCGTCGTCGTCCTGAGTGAAGACGCCGGGTGCGGTCATGACGCACTGACCGGAGCCGATGCACCGGTCGCGGTCGATGGTGATGCGCATGGCGTGGCCCGCCTCCCTTCCTTCCGTTCCCTCTGCCCGGGCCCTCACCAGGTGACCGGGAGCTCGATCGGGCCCTGGGCGTCGTGGCCGGCCTTGATGGGCACCTCGTCCAGGGGTACGGCCAGCCGCAGACCCGGGATGCGGGCGAAGAGTGTGCCAAGGGCGATCTCGAGCTCGGCGCGGGCGAGATTCTGCCCGAGGCACTGATGGATGCCGTGGCCGAAGCCGACGTGGTGACGTGCGTTGCGCCGGGCGTCGAAGACGTCGGGGTTCTCGTACGCCTTGGCGTCGCGGTTCATCTGCGTGATGGAGACCAGCACCGCATCCCCGGCCCTGATGGTCTCGCCGCCGACATCGATGTCTTCCTTGGCCATCCGGACCAAGTAGTCGGAGACGGAGGTGAACCGCAGCAGTTCTTCAACCACTCCTGAGACCGCGCCGGGGTCACTCAGCAGCACGTCGATCTGCTCAGGGTGCTGCACGAGTGTGAGTGCTCCGAGGGCGATCGCGTTGACGGTGGTCTCATGGCCGGCCACCAGCAGGACCAGCGCGATCATGACCACCTCGCCGTGGTCCAGCGCGCCCTCCTCCAACTGGCGTGCGATCAGCTCGTCCAGCAGGCCGTCCCCGGGCTCGGCCTGCCTCTTCCCGACCAGGCCGTGCAGATACGTGTACAGCCGGCCGAAGGCCACGTCTGCCTCCGCCGATGTCGCGGCGCCCACGAAGTCGCGGGAGCATTCCTCGAAGAAGTCGTGGTCGCCGTAGGGGACACCGAGGAGCTCGCAGATCGCCATGGAGGGCACCGGCAGGGCGAAGGCCGACACCAGGTCCACGACCGGCCCCTTCGCCAGCATGTCGTCCAAGAGCCGGTCGACGAGACTCTGAAGCCTGGGCCGGATGGCGTTCATGCGCTTGACGCCGAAGCTGGGAATCAACATGCGCCGCTGACGGGCGTGCAGGGGGTCGTCGACGCCGATCAGCGGGAAGGCGAGCCCGCCGCGGTCCTCGGTGCGCTGGACGACGACGGGAAAGACCGGGTGACCCCAGTCGGAAGACAGCCGGGGATCGACGAGCAGCGCCCGTCCCTCGGCATGCCCGGTGATCAGCCACGCCGTTCGGCCGTCGAACAGCGTGACCCGCGTCAGCGGGCTCTCGCCCCGCCATTCCGTGTAGGCCTTCGGCGGCTGGTACGGGCAGGTCCGGTCCTGAGGGAAGGACGGAGCCAGCGACCCGGTGAGGCGCATTTCGGTCTCGGTCATGTCGTGCCTTTCGAACAATCGGCATGCGGTCGTTCATCGGTGAGTGATGGGCTACGGGAAACGGGTTCAGTCCGTCGGCGAGGCCGCGCGCAGTCCGGTCGCACTCGGCCGACAGGCTCCGGCCCCGTCGTCGGCGAGTGGGCCGCGGGGCGCTGCCACGGGCTCCTCCACGCCGTCGTGGTCGGCCGACCGGTCGTCGGGTGCTCGGTGGCCGACCGGACGCCGGACGCATGCCGGGACACGGAGGACGAACCACCGCCGCGCTCGGTGACGGCGGCCTCGGTGAACGGGACTGCGCGCCGGGCCGCCCGGGGACACGGTCGCCGTTGCGTCGGGCTGTGCCGTGCGGCAGACGGCTTCGGGGCCGTCGGCGCAATGCCGGTGGCAGGACGAGCACGAGGGCCATGGCAGGGACAAGAAGGTCACGGCGGCACGGAGACCGACATGCGAAATCCCGCCGTCCGGCGGCATCGCGCCCCGAAGCGGGACGGCCGCCGATGTTCGGCGGCCTTGGCCGCCCGCGCCGCCGGGCGGCGACGTAAGGCGTGGTCAGCGCTCGCGGTCCGCTTGCGCTGATCTCCGCGGGAGTGGGCCGTTGGTGCGCAGGTCACCAGGTGACGGGCAGCTCGTGCACGCCGTAGAAGACCATGTCGGTGCGGAAGCGGAGTTCCTCGACGGGCTTGGCAAGGCGCAGGGTCGGGAAACGGCGGAACAGGGTCTCGAAGACGATCTGCAGCTCGATCCGGGCGAGTTGCTGGCCTATGCACTGGTGTGCTCCGAAGCCGAAGGCCAGATGCGGGGCGGGGCGGCGGGTGATGTCGAAACGCTCCGGCTCCGCCACGAAGGCCGGGTCGAAGTCGGCGGCGAGGACGTGCGCGACGACCTGCTCACCCTCGGCGATGCGCACGCCACCGAGCTCCACGTCCCGGGTGGCGACGCGCTCGCCGCCGAACTGGCCGATGGTGAGGTAGCGCAGCAGCTCCTCGACCGCGTTGCCGACCAGCGACGGATCCTCGCGAAGCAGGGCCCGCTGGTCGGGGCGGTCGAGCAACAGCGCCGCGCCGAGGCCGATCATGCAGGCGGTGGTGTCGTGGGCCGCTATCAGCAGGGTGCCGGCCGCGTTCATGAGGAACATGTCGTCGACGACGCCATCGGGATCCTCGGTGGTGATCAGCGCCGAGATCAGGTCGTCCCCGGGGTCGGCCCGGCGCTCCTGGACGAGCTGGTGGAGCAGCCCGCCCAGGCGCATGCCGGCCGCCTCGGTGGCGGCGGCGTCCTGGTCGACCCGCATCATCGCCTCGGCGATGTCCTGGAACTCCGCCCGGCGCTCGGCCGGGACACCGAACAGGTCGGAAATCACCATGGACGGCACCGGGTCGGCGAAGGTCCTCACCAGGTCGACCGGGCCGCCCTGCGCCTCGACGGCATCGAGGTGCTCGTCGACGATGCGCTGGATGTTCGGCCGGAGCGCCTGCATACGCCGGACTGTGAACTCCTTGGCGAGCAGCTTGCGGTCCGAGGTGTGCTCCGGCTCGTCCTGCCACAGCAGGCTGCCGCGGCCGGGCTTCTGCGTGACGACGCCGTCTTGGGTGTGCAGCGCGTGGGGCACCTGGACGCTGAACGAGGGGTCGCGCAGCAGGGCGCGCACCTCCTCGTAGCCGGTCACCAGCCACGCCTCGCGGCCGCTGGTGAAGGTGGCCCGGGTCACCGGGGCGGCCGCCCGGATGTCGGCGATGTCGTCCGGCGGCAGGAACGGGCAACTGCGTGCCTTGGGGACGGCGGGCGCGACGACGGTGGGCTCGGGCATGACTCTCCTTGCGCTTGTGGAAAGGGGGTTCGTACGGCGGGACGGTCAGGCGGCGGCGAGTTCGAGCGCGATCTCGCCGCGCCGAGGCGCGTTCACGAGCACGGCCATGTTCCCGGAGGGGTGCACGTTGTCGTGCATCATCTGGTGCATGCGCCCGATGTCCTGGAAGCCGTCGCAGACGGACAGACAGGGGTCGAGCATGCCGGTGCCGACGAGGTTGATGACCTCGCGGCACTGACGGGTGTCGGCGTAGTGCGAGCCCTGGAGGCGCTTGGAGCGCATCCACAGGTGGCGCAGGTCGACGTCTCCGTTGTAGCCGGAGGTGCCACCGCAGATCACCACCATGCCGGCGTTGTCGCACAGGTACATCGAGGTCGGCAGGGTGTCCTGGCCGCTGTGCTCCAGCACGATCCGCGGGGACCTGCGCTCACCGAGGATCTCCCAGACCTGCTTGCCGACCCCGCGAGCGCCACGCAGGAACCGCGCCGACGCCTCGACGTCCCCGGCATCGGGCAGCCGACCCCAATGATCGAAGTCGCGACGGTTGATGGTGCCCGCCGCCCCGAGACGGCGGCAGTACTCGGAGCGGTCCTCGCTGGAGACCACGGCGATCGGAATGCCGCCGGCCAGCCTGACGAGCTGGATGGCCATCGAGCCGAGGCCGCCCGCACCGCCCCAGATCAGCACGGGGTCACCGGGGCGGACCGTGTTGCCCTGCCAGCCGAACAGCTGCCGGTAGGCGGTGGGCCCGGTGAGCAGGAAAGCCGCCGACTCCTCCCACGACAGATGGGCGGGCTTGGGGTGGCACTGGTACTCGTCGACGCGGCAGAACTGCGCGAAGGAACCGTAGTTGGTCTCGTACCCCCAGGCCCTGATGCTCTCCGAGACCAGAGGGTCCGTGCCCAGCCGGATGTCCGCGGCGGCCTCGTCCCACTGGCCGCTGGTGAGCAGCACGTGGTCACCGACCTTGACGTTACGGACGCCTTCGCCGACGGCCCACACCACGCCGGAGGCCTCCGAGCCTCCGATGTGGAAGTCCTCGGGCTGGCCCTGGCGCTGCCGCATACCGATGACGTCGACCGGCTCGCCCAGCGAGGACCACACATTGTTGTAGTTGATGCCGGCGGCCATCACGTAGACCAGCACCTGGCCCCGGCCCATCTGGGGGGTGTCGACGACCTCGGTCCGGAACGCCTGCTTCGGCTCTCCGAAGCGGTTCTGGCGGATCACCGAGGCGTACATCTGCCGCGGGACCTCACCGAGGGGCGGGG
This sequence comes from Streptomyces sp. NPDC059371, assembly GCF_042751995.1. Classification (NCBI taxonomy): domain Bacteria; kingdom Bacillati; phylum Actinomycetota; class Actinomycetes; order Kitasatosporales; family Streptomycetaceae; genus Streptomyces; species Streptomyces sp. NPDC059371. The sequence continues at coordinate 62,647 of NZ_JBHYXD010000041.1, forward strand.
TCTCGCCTATCTCGTAGAGAGCCTTCGTCATGGTTTCTCTCCCACATCTACTGTCCGGGTCCGGGGGTGCCCGCGGTGGTCGCGGGCGGTCATGCGGTCGTTGCGTCCGGAGGTGCGGCGGGGTCGGACGAATCGGCGACGACGTCCGCCAGCCAGGAATCCACCGCCGCCGCGGTGGTGCGGGCGTGGTCCTCCAGCATCGAGTAGTGGTTTCCGCTCACTTCGACGATCGTGTCCACGTGCTCGGGCGGTGCCGCGCGCCCGTCGCCGTACGCGGCGTCGGCCAGCATGGGCTCGCTCGCCCGTACGAGCAGGGTCGGCGCGGCGATCTCCGGCGCGGCCCAGGCGTCGAACAGGCGCATGTAGCGGCCCATCGCGGTGAGCTGTTCGCCGCCGGACCTCATGAAGTCCAGGCGCTGCGACTGTGCCTGGGCCATCGCGTTGAGCACCTGGTGGTCGAAGGGGACTTCTCGGCTGAAGCTGTCGACCATCACCACTGCCGCCGGCTGCTCGCCCATGGCCTCCAGGTGTGCCGCCACACCGTGGGCGATCCAGCCGCCCGAGGAGTAGCCGAGCAGGACAACCGGCTTTCCGCCGGCGCACTCCCGTACGGTCCGCGCGTGCAGCCGGAGCACGGCGTCCGGATCGGACGGGACCGGCTCGCCCTTCTCATAGCCGGGGTTGACCAGCGCCCACACGTCCAGCCGGTCGCGGAAGGGTGCGGCGAACCGCGCGTACTGGTGCGCGCCGGCCGGTACGACGTACGGCGAGAAGCACATCAGCGCGAGAGGACGGTCGCCTAGCGACAGCCGTACCGGGGCGGGCCGCTGGGCCAGTTCCTCGGGCCGCTCGAACGAGGGCCGGAAACGGGCCGCCTCCATCAGCATCCCCATGGCCTCGCCGGCCGTCCCGTTCTCGCTCGCGTGCCGGTAGAGCTGCACCAGCATGTCGGCGGGCCGCTCCTCCGCCGTGCCGTGGCCGGCGCCCGGGAGCCGTGTCAACAGGTGCTTGGCGAGCCTGGCGGGCGTGGGATGGTCGAAGGCCAGTCCGGCGGGCAGGCGGACGCCGGTCGCCGCCGACAGGCGCCGGCTCAGGTCGATCGCGGTGAGCGAGTCGAAGCCGAGCTCCAGGAAGTACGCGGTGGGCAGCACGTCCTCGGCCGACGCGTGACCGAGGACCACGGCGCTCTGGGCGCGGATGTGCTCCAGCAGCCGCTCCTCCTGCTCGGCCGGGGCGAGTGCGCCGAGCTCGGTCGCCAACGCCGCTTCGGTGCCGGTCTCCTCGCCGGTGGCCCGTTCGGCCTCCAGGAGCCGTTGTACGTCGGGCAGGTCGGCCAGCAGCGGGCTGGGCCGTCCGACGGTGAAGGCGGGCAGGAACTTCTCCCAGTCGATCGGGGCGACGGTGAGGGCCGCCTCGTCGTGTTCGACGGCCTGGCGCAGGGCTGTGATCGCGAGCTCGGGGGCCATGAGACCCAGGCCCCGCCGCTCGCCGCGCTCCTGGACCGCGTCGTCGACCATGCCGCCGCCCGCCCAGCCGCCCCAGGCGAGCGAGGTCGCGGTCAGGCCGCGGGCCCGCCGCCGCAGTGCCAGGGCGTCGAGGAAGGCGTTGGCGGAGGCGTAGGCGGCCTGCCCACCGCTGCCCCAGACGCCGGCACCGGAGGAGAAGAGGACGAACGCGTCCAGCTCCCGGCCGTCGAGCAACTCGTCGAGGTGGACGGCGCCGGTGACTTTGGCGGCCGCGGCTTCGGCGAACTCGTCGAGACCGGCGTCGGTCAGCAGGGACGACCGTGCCGTGCCGGCGGCGTGCAGCACTGCGGTGAGCGGGTGACGGGAGTCGATGCCGGCGAGCAGTCGCGCGACCGCATCGCGGTCGGTGATGTCGCAGGCGGCGATGGTGACTTCGGCGCCCAGGGCGGTCAGCTCCGCGTGCAGTTCCCGCGCACCGGGGGCGTCGGGTCCGCTCCTGCTGGTGAGCACCAAGTGCTGCGCGCCCGCGCCGGCCAGCCAACGGGCGAGGTGCCGGCCCACGCCGCCGGTTCCGCCGGTGACCAGGACGGTTCCGCGAGGCTGCCACGGTGTCGCGGGTTCCACATGGGCGGGCCGCGCCCGGATCATGCGTCGGCCGTACACGCCGTCGACGCGTACGGCGAGCTGATCCTCGTCGTGCTGGGCCAGCGCTCCGGCCAGGCGGCGCAGCGCGTGCTCGTCCAGCTTCTCGGGCAGGTCGACGAGACCGCCCCAGCGCCGGGGCAGTTCCAGTGCGGCGACGACGCCCAGGCCCCAGAGCTGTGCCTGACCGGCGTCGCGCAGCGGGTCGGTGGCTCCGGTGGACACGGCTCCGCGGGTCGCGCACCACAGCGGTGCCTGGACGTCCACGTCACCCAGTGCCTGCACCAGGGTGACGGTCGCGGCGAGGCTCGTTGACAACGTCGGGTGGGCCGGGTGGCGGCCGGGGGCGAGGCCGAGCATCGACAGGACACCGGCGGGCTGTTCGCCGCCGAGTTCCTCGGCGAGCCGTTTCGCGGCCTGCGATCGGTCGCAGTCGACGGGGAGTTCGACGACCCGCACCTTGGCGCCATGGGCGCCGAGCACGCCGACGACGCAGGGCGCCCACTGCTCGTCCGCCAGTCCGGCGGGGAGGACGGCGAGCCACAGGCCGTCCAGGCCGGGGCCCGGGTGGTCGGTCAGCCGTCGGAAGGAGACGCGGTAGCGCCAGCCGTCCACGGTGGACTTCTCGCGGCTGCGCCGACGCCACGCGGACAGCACCGGCAGCGCCGGGCCGACGAGGTCGGCGTGGTCCGCCCCGAGTTCATCGGCGAGCCCGGACAGGTCCGAGTTCTCCACCAGCTCCCAGAACCCGGCCTCGACCGGATCGGCGCCCGCGGGCACCGGGTCGGCGCTCTCCAGCCAGTACCTCTGCCGTTGGAACGCGTACGTCGGCAGGTCCACGCGCCGTACCGGACGCCCGGTGAAGGGGACCGTCAAGTCGACGTGCACGCCGCTCACATGCAGTTCGGACACGGAACGCAGGAAGCGGTCCATGCCGCCCTGGGCCCTGCGCAGCGAGGCGCCGGTCACGGCGTCGGCACCGGCCTCGTCCGCAATCTCCTGCACCGAGCCGGCCAGCAGCGGGTGCGCGCTGCACTCGACGAACACACCGTGCCCGTCCGTCAACAGCGACCGTACGGTCCGCTCGAACTCCACCGTGTGCCGCGCGTTGCGGTACCAGTACTCGGCGTCCAGGGCGGTGGTGTCCAGCACGGTGCCGGTCACCGTGGAGTAGAAGGGGATGTCCGCCTGCCGCGGCGCGACCGGGGCCAGCAGCTCGAGCAGTTCGGGGCGCAGGCTCTCGACCTGGGCGGAGTGCCCGGCGCCGGTGGCGCCGCGGACCTTGCGCACGCGCACGCCCTCGGCTTCGAGTTCCGCCAGGAGTTCGTCGACCGCGTCGGGCTCTCCGGAGACGGTCAGGGCGGTGGGCCCGTTCACGGCGGCGACCGACAGCCGGTCCCCGTACCTCTCCAGCCTCGCGCGCACCCGGTCGGCGGGCATGGCGACCGCGAGCATGGCGCCCTGGCCGATGAGCCTGGTCAGCGAGCGACTGCGCAGGGCCACGATCCGGGCCGCGTCGTCCAGAGTGAGTGCCCCCGCGACGTACGCGGCGGCGACCTCGCCCTGCGAGTGGCCGGCGACGGCGGCGGGCGTCACACCGTAGGAGCGCCACAGAGCGGCCAGCGACACCATCACCGTGAACAGCGCGGGCTGGGCGACCTCCACCTCGGCCACGTCCGGCGCGTCGGGCTCGGCGCGCAGGACGTCGAGCAGCGGCCAGTCGAGGTAGGGGGCGAACGCCTCCGCGCAGGCCTTCGCCTGCTCGGCGAAGATCGGGGCAGTGTCCAGCAGTTCGCGGGCCATCTCGGTCCACTGCGAGCCGTGGCCGGGGAAGACGAAGGCGACCTTGCCGGAGGCTGTGGCGGTGCCCTGGACCACGGTGTCCGCGGGTTTGCCGTCGGCGAGCGCCGCGAGCCCGGCCCGTAGCTCGTGCCGGTCGTGGCCGACGACGACGGCCCGCTGCTCCAGCGGCGTCCGGGTGGTGACGAGGGCGCGGCCGACGTCGGGCAGCGAGAGCCCTTCGGCGCGGTCGAGGTGGTTCAGGAGCCGGCGGGCCTGCTCGCGCAGAGATCGGGCGGTCTTCGCGGACAGCGCCCACGGGAGCACGTCCAGGGGCCGGACGGCGGTCGCGTCCTGCGCTGCGGGCGTCTGTTCGCCCTCGGTGGCGGGCGCGGTCCGCGGGGCCTGCTCGATGATGGTGTGCACGTTGGTACCGCTCATCCCGAACGAGGAGACGGCCGCACGCCGTGGCCTGTCCCGGTCGGGCCAGGCGGTCTGCTCGGTGAGCAGGCGCACGTTCCCCCTGGACCAGTCGACGTCCGGGGTCGGCTCATCGACGTGCAGCGTCCGCGGCAGGATGCCGCTCCGGATGGCCATCACCATCTTGATGACGCCACCGACACCCGCGGCCGCCTGCGCGTGGCCGATGTTGGACTTCAGCGAACCGAGCCACAGCGGCCGGTCCCCCGAGTGCCCCTGGCCGTACGTGGCGAGGAGCGCTTGCGCCTCGATCGGGTCGCCGAGCTTCGTCCCCGTACCATGCGCCTCCACGGCGTCCACCTCGTCCGGGGCGAGCCGGGCGTTGGCCAGCGCTTGCCGGATGACCTGTTGCTGGGCCCTGCCGCTGGGCGCGGTCAAGCCGTTGGAGGCGCCGTCCTGGTTGACCGCGCTGCCCCGCACGACGGCCAGGACCTCGTGCCCGTTGCGGCGGGCGTCGGACAGCCGCTCCACCAGGACCAGGCCCACGCCCTCGGCGAAGCCGGTGCCGTCGGCGGACGAGGAGAACGCCTTGCAGCGGCCGTCGGCGGACAGCGCGCGTTGCCGGCTCGACATCGTGAACGCGGACGGTCCGGCCATCACCATCACGCCGCCGGCCAGTGCCATGGAGCACTCGCCGCCCCGCAGCGCCTGCACGGCGAGGTGGAGGGCGGTCAGCGAGGACGAGCAGGCGGTGTCGACCGTAACCGACGGGCCTTGCAGTCCGAAGGTGTAGGAGAGCCGGCCGGAGATCACGCTGGCCGCGTTGCCGCTGGGGATGTAGCCCTCGACGCCGTCGGGCACCTTGAGCGGGCGGCCGGTGTAGTCCTGGAAGCCGGAGCCGACGAAGACACCTGTGTCGGTTGAGCGCATCGCGTGCGGGGCGATCCCGGCGCGCTCGAAGGCCTCCCAGGTGGTCTCCAGCAGCAGGCGCTGCTGCGGGTCCATGGCGACGGCCTCGCGGGGGCTGATTCCGAAGGCCGCGGCGTCGAACTCGTCCGCGTCGTGCAGGAATCCGCCCTGGGTGGTGTACGTGGTGCCGGGGTGGTCGGGGTCCGGGTGGTAGAGCGCCTCGACGTCCCAGCCGCGGTTGCCGGGGAAGCGGGAGATCGCGTCGCGGCCGGAGGCGGCCAGCTCCCACAGGTCCTCGGGTGAGCGCACGCCACCGGGGTAGCGGCAGGCCATCCCGATGATGGCGATCGGCTCGTCCAGCACCGCGGCGGCCGCGGCGGCCGCGGCCTTCGCCTCCTGGCCGCCGGTGAGTTCGGCGAGCAGGTGGGTGGCGAGGTCCGCGGCCGTGGGGTGGTCGAAGACCAGCGTCGTGGGAAGGGCGAGGCCGGTGGCCCCGTTGATGCGGTTGCGGAGTTCCACCGCGGTCAGGGAGTCGAAGCCGAGGTCCCGGAAGGGCCGGTCGGTCTCGACGGCGCCCGCTCCGCGGTGGCCGAGGACGGCGGCGGCGTGCGTGCGCACGAGGTCCACGAGGGCCCGTGCGCGGTCTCCGTGCGACAGCCCGGCCAGGCTCGCGGCGAGCGCCCCGGAGCCGTGGCCCGTCTCGGAGGCGTCCTCGGCGAGCGTCGCGCGTACCTCGGGGAGGTCGCCGAGCAGCGGGCTGGGCCGGCCGAGGGTGAACGGCACGATGAAGCGCGCCCAGTCCACGTCGGCCACGGTCAGCAGGGTCTCGTCGCGGTCGAGCGCCCGCTGCAGGGCGGTGATCGCCGATGCGGGTGTCATCGCGCGGAGGCCGCGGCGGCGCAGCCGCTCCTCGTCGTCGCCGTCCTCGACCATGCCGCCGTCGGCCCAGGGGCCCCAGGAGACGGCGGTCGCGGTGAGTCCGCGGTCTCGACGCTGCCGGGCGAGACCGTCGAGGAAGGCGTTTCCGGCGGCGTAGGCGGCCTGGCCGCCGCTGCCCCAGACGCCGGAGATGGAGGAGAAGAGGACGAACGCGTCGAGCTCCTGGTCGCCCAGCAGCTCGTCCAGGTGCGCCGCACCGCCGGCCTTGGCGGCGAGCGCGGCGGCGAAGGCGGCCGGGTTCGTGGCGTCCACCATGCCGGCGTCGGCGACTCCGGCGGCGTGCACGACGGCGGTGAAGGCGTGCTCCGCGAGCAGAGCCGCCACGGCGTCGCGGTCGGCCACATCACAGGCGGCGAGCGTGACGCGGGCACCGAGGGCTTCCAGCTCGTCCCGCAGGGCGGCGGCGCCCGGGGCGTCCGCGCCCCGGCGGCTGGTGAGGACGAGGTGTTCGGCGCCGCCGAGCGCCAGCCAGCGGGCGACGTTGCCGCCCAGCGCACCCGTACCACCGGTGATGAGGACGGTGCCGCGGGGCTGCCAGCGGCGGGTGGCCGCCCGTTCCGGTGCGTGGGCGAGCCGCCGGGCGAAGACGCCGGAGGCACGGATGGCGAGCTGGTCCTCCTCCCACCGGCCCGTCAGCGCCTGTCCCAGCACGTCGGCCAGGCGTGCCGCGGCCTGGTCGTCGACGGACTCCGGCAGGTCGATCAGGCCTCCCCAGCGCCGGGGGAGCTCCAGAGCGACGGTGCGGCCCAGGCCCCAGACCTGGGCGTGCCGGGCGTCGCGTACGGCGTCGGAGCCGCTCACGGCCACCGCACCCGAGGTGAGGCACCACAGCGGGGCGTCGACGCCCGCGTCGCCCATGGCCTGGACGAGCAGCAGGGTGGGCAGCACGGGGTCACCGGTGACAAGCAGGGACAGCACGCCGTCGACCGGCCCGATCCCGGCCAGCTCTCCGGCCAGACCGGCGCGGTCGCTCTCCGCGCCGACAACCAGCGTCTTCAGAGTGGCGCCACGGGCGATGAACGCGGTGCGGACCTCGGCGATCTGCCCGTTCTCCTCCTCCGGCACGGCGAACAGCCAGGTTCCGCCGATGCCGGCCGGAGCGGGCTCGCCCAGGCGCTTCCACGACTCGCGGTAGCGCCAGCCGTCGACGGTGGACTGCTCCTTGCGCCGCCGCCGCCACGACGACAGCCTCGGCAGCACGTCGCTGAACGCGTCCCCTGCCCCGATGTCGAGCGTCTCGGCGAGGGACTGCAGGTCCTCGCGCTCGACGGTCTCCCAGAACTCCGCGTCCACCGGGTCCACCGCCGGGGCGGCGGCAGCGGTTTCCGGGGCGTCGACCCAGTACCGCTCGTGCTGGAAGGCATAGGTCGGCAGGGTGACGCGGTGAGCGCCCGGGAAGAGGGCCTGCCAGTCCAAGGAGGCGCCGTGCACGTGCAGTTCGGCGAGCGCGGTCACGACGGCCTGCCGCTCGGGGCGGTCGGCCCGGAGTACGGGGACGGTGACGATGTCGTCCGCACAGCCCTGCGCCATGCCGCTCAGCACACCGCCCGGACCGATCTCGATGAAGGTCTTCACGCCCAGGTCGTGCAGGGTGCGGACGCTGTCGGCGAAGCGGACGGTCTCGCGCACGTGCCGGACCCAGTACTCGGGGGTGTAGGCCTCGACAGGCTGACCCGTGAGGTTGGAGACGATGGGGAGCTGCGGCTGCTCGAAGGCCAGGCCACGGACGACCTCGGCGAACTCCTCCAGTATCGGGTCCATCAGCGGCGAGTGGAACGCGTGACTGACTTTCAGCCGGGACGTCTTACGGCCCTGCTCGGCGAAGCCCGCGGCAATCGCCAGGACCGCCGTCTCGACGCCGGAAACCACAACCGACGAGGGGCCGTTGACCGCGGCGATGCTCACCCCGTCGGTGAGGTGGGGCAGGACCTCCTCTTCGGTGGCCTGCACGGCGACCATCGCACCGCCCGCGGGCAGTGCCTGCATCAGTGCGGCACGCGCGGACACCAGCTTCGCCGCGTCGTCGAGGGACAACACACCGGCCACGTGCGCGGCGGCGATCTCGCCCACGGAGTGGCCGGCGACGAAGTCGGGCCGGACGCCCAAGGATTCGAGGAGCCGGAACAAGGCCACCTCGACCGCGAAGAGGGCGGGCTGGGTGCACCCGGTCCGGTGAAGCGTTTCGGCATCGACGTCGACGGGGGCGTCCAGGTGCGTGCACACCTCGTCGTAGGCCGCGGCGAAGACGGGGAACGCCGCGTACAGTTCGCGCCCCATACCGATGCGCTGCGATCCCTGCCCGGAGAAGAGGAAGCCGGTCCTGCCGCCGGCCGGGCGCCCCAGCAGCACACGGGCCGAAGGGGTCCCGGCGGCCAGGTCCGCCAGCCCGAGGAGCAGTTCCTCACGGTTCCTCCCCACGACCGCGGCCCGGTGACGCATGGCCGCGCGAGTCGTGGCCAGCGACATTCCGACGTCCTGGGGCCGGACCTCGCCCCGTACCAAGGGCAGCAGCCGGGCCGCCTGGGCCCGCAGCGCCGCGTCGCTCCTGGCGGAGAGCACCCACGCCAGGGGGCCGTCGGCGGGAACCCCCGCGGGCTCCTCGTCCTGGGCCGGCGGGGCCTGCTCGATGATGGTGTGGGCGTTGGTGCCGCTGACGCCGAAGGCCGACACGGCAGCACGGCGCGGGTGATCGGTCTCCGGCCACTGGACGGCCTCGGTGAGCAGCCGTACCGCGCCCGCCGACCAGTCCACGTGCGGCGTTGGCTCGTCCACGTGCAAGGTCTGCGGAAGCACTCCGTGGCGCATCGCCATCACCATCTTGATGATGCCGCCGACGCCCGCGGCCGCCTGCGCGTGGCCGATGTTGGACTTGAGCGAGCCCAGCCACAGCGGCCGGTCCTCCGGTCGCTCCCGGCCGTACGTGGCGAGCAGCGCCTGCGCCTCGATGGGATCGCCCAGCGTCGTGCCTGTGCCGTGCGCCTCGACGACGTCGATCTGGGCGGGAGACAGGCCGGACGATGCCAGCGCCTGGCGGATCACTCGCTGCTGCGCGGGGCCGTTCGGCGCGGTCAGACCGTTGGACGCACCGTCTTGGTTGACGGCGCTGCCACGGACAACGGCCAGCACCTGGTGCCCGTTGCGGCGGGCGTCGGACAGCCGCTCCACCAGGAGCAGGCCGACGCCCTCGGCCCAGCCGGTGCCGTCGGCCCCGGCGGCAAACGGCTTGCAGCGGCCGTCGGGGGCCAGCCCGCGCTGGCGACTGAACTCCACGAACGCGGTAGGCGTGGTCATCACCTGCACACCGCCGGCCAGTGCCATGGAGCACTCGCCGCCCCGCAGCGCCTGGATCGCCCAGTGCAGCGCCACCAGCGACGACGAGCACGCCGTGTCGACCGTGACCGCCGGGCCCTCCAGGCCGAAGGTGTAGGCGATACGGCCGGACATCACACTGGCGGAGTTGCCGGTCCCCAGATGGCCGTCGGACTCGCCGCCCACCCCGACCAGGAGGTTGACGTAGTCCTGGTACCCGGAGCCGACGAAGACTCCGGTACGGCTGCCGCGCAGCGACTCCGCGTCGATGCCGGCCCGCTCGAACGTCTCCCACGTGGTCTCCAGCAGCAGCCGCTGCTGCGGGTCCATCGCCACGGCCTCACGCGGGCTGATCCCGAAGAAACCCGGGTCGAACTCCCCCGCCTCGTACAGAAATCCACCGCGGCGCGTGTACGTCTTCCCCGTCGCGTCCGGGTCCGGGTCGTAGATGTCCTCCACGTCCCAGCCCCGGTCCGCCGGGAACTCGCCGACCGCGTCACCACCGGCGGCCACCAACTGCCACAGGTCCTCCGGCGAGCGCACCCCGCCCGGATACCGGCACGCCATGCCGACGATCGCGATGGGGTCCTGGTCCTTCTCCTCGACCTCGCGAAGGCGCTCCCGCGCCTGACGAAGGTCTCCCGTGACGCGCTTGAGATACTCGAGAAGCCTGTCTTCGTTGCTGCTCATCCGCCTCATCCGTCCTCGGCTGTCGTTAAAGGTAGAGCGCCAAGAACTAGGAATTTTCTAGATCTTGATCGATCAGTTCGAAGATGTCGTCGATCGTCGCGTCCTGGAGCTGTCGCTGCGCGTCGGCGGATTCAGCGCCTTGCTCTCCGGCGGAATTCACCAGGGACAGCAGTTCCTGCAGCCGCCTTCGCACCCCCGACCGGACCGTCTCCTCGGCCGAGGCGGCCGTCGAGATCGCCGACTCCAGCCTGTCGAGCTCGCTGAAGACCGACACCTCCTCCGGGCCCGCCTCGCCGGTGAGTTCGCTGCGCAGGTAGCGGGCGACCGCCTCGGACGTCGGGTGGTCGAAGACCAGCGTCGCGGGCAGGGTCAGGCCGGTGTCGGCGGTGAGCAGGTTGCGCAGCTCCACCGCGGTCAGGGAGTCGAAGCCGAGGTCCCGGAACGCCAGGTCCGGTTCCACCGCCACGGATCCGCTGTGGCCCAGCACCGTCGCCGCGTGCGCGCACACCGTGTCCACGAGCAGGCGTTGCTGTTCGCCTTCGGACAGCGTGGACAGCTTCGCCTTGAGCGCGGACGGCTCCGCGGTCCGCTCGGCGGGCTCCTCCGCGAGGGCGTCCCTGACCTCGGGCAGGTCGCTCAGCAGCGCGCTCGGCCTGCCGACGGTGAACGGGACGACGAACCGCTCCCAGTCCACGTCGGCCACGGTGACCGCGCCGTCCCCGCCGCTCAGCGCACCGTGCAGCGCGGAGATCGCCCGGTCCGGCCGCAGCACGGTCAGGCCGCGCTGTCGCAGCCGCTCCTCGTCCCCGGCGTCGGCGACCATGCCACCATCACCCCACGGGCCCCAGGCGATCGCGGTCGCGGGGAGGCCCCGGGCCCGCCTGTGCTGCGCCAGGCCGTCGAGGAAGGCGTTCGCGGCCGAATAAGCGGCCTGCCCGCCGCCTCCCCACACGCCGGAGATGGAGGAGAAGAGGACGAAGGCGTCCAGATCCTGATCGCCGAGGAGTTCGTGGAGGTACACGGCTCCGACGGCCTTCGCGGCGACGGTCGCCGCGAAGTCGCCCAGGTTCGTCTCGGCGAGCATGCCCGCCTCGGCGGTGCCGGCCGCGTGGACGACGGCGTTCACCGGGTGCGAGGCGAGCAGCGCGGCCAGCGCATCGCGGTCGGCGACGTCGCAGGCGACGACGGTCACACGCACGCCCGCCTCCTCCAGTTCGGCCCTGAGGCGGGTGGCGCCGGGGGCGTCGAGACCGCGGCGGCCCGTGAGCACCAGGTGCTCCGCTCCCGCACCGGCGAGCCAGCGGGCCACGTGCCCGCCCAGCGCACCCGTACCGCCGGTGACCAGGACGGTGCCGCGCGGCGACCACGAACGATCACTCCGGGCTGCGGGCAGACGCGACAGACGCCGTGCGAACATCCCGTGGTCGCGGATCGCGACCTGGTCCTCGGCCGACTGGCCGAGCACCGCGACGAGGCGGCCGGCGACCCGGTCGTCGACCGTGTCCGGGAGGTCGATCAGACCGCCCCAGCGCCGCGAGTGCTCCAGCGCCGCCACCCTGCCCAGACCCCATACCAGGGACTGGTAGGGGTCCGCCGCCTCGTCGGCGGAGCTCACACCCACCGCGTTCCGGGTCGCGCACCACAAGGGGGCGCCGATGCCCGAGTCGCCAAGGGCCTGGACGAGCAGCACGGACAGCGTGACGCCGACGGGTATCGCGGCGGCCTGTGGGGCGGCCTCGCCGTCGACGGCGAGCAGCGACAGGACGCCCGCCACGGTCTCGGCACCGGCCGCTCGGGCGAGTTGCGCGGTCAGGTCCTCACGGCCGGTGGCCGGCTCGACCGGGACCGGCAGCGGCGCCAGGCCCCGCTCGGTCAGCGCGCGGAGGCAGGCGGCGACCCAGTCGTCGCCGAGTTGGGCGGCGCTGACCGGAACCAGCCATATGCCATTGCGGGCAGGTTCCTCCGTGGAGGGGTCGGGTATCGCTTTCCAGGTGACGCCGTAGCGCCAGCCGTCGACGGTGGACTGCTCCTTGCGCCGCCGCCGCCACGACGACAGCCTCGGCAGCACGTCGCTGAACGCGTCCCCTGCCCCGATGTCGAGCGTCTCGGCGAGGGACTGCAGGTCCTCGCGCTCGACGGTCTCCCAGAACTCCGCGTCCACCGGGTCCACCGCGACCGCGGCAACGGTCTCCGGGGCGTCGACCCAGTACCGCTCATGCTGGAACGCATAGGTCGGCAGGTCGGTCTTCCGCGCACCGGCGAAGAACGAATTCCAGTCCACCTCGGCGCCGGCGACGTGCAGTTCGGCGAGCGCGGTGACGAGGGCCTGTTGCTCGGGGCGGTCACCGCGCAGCACGGGCACGGCGACCGCGTCGTCCGCGCAGCCCTGTGCCATGCCGCTGAGGACACCGCCGGGACCGATCTCGACGAACGTGGTCACACCGAGGTCGCCGAGGGTCTCGATGCCGTCGGCGAAGCGCACCGCCTCACGGACGTGCCGCACCCAGTACTCCGGCGTGTACGCCTCGGCCGGCCGACCGGTGAGGTTCGAAACGACGGGAATCCGCGGCTCGTCGAAGACCAGACCACTGACGACCTCCGTGAACTCCTCCAGCATCGGGTCCATCAACGGCGAATGGAACGCATGACTGACCTTCAACCGCGAGGTCTTGCGGCCCTGTTGAGTGAAAGCCTCGG
>NZ_JBHYXD010000042.1:0-9718 GCF_042751995.1 Streptomyces sp. NPDC059371
AGGCGATCGAGCTGCTGGAGCGGGTGGTGGCCGACCTGGAGCGGCTGCAGGGCAGCGAGCACCCTTCCACGCTCACCGCCCGCGGCAACCTCGCCTCCTCCTACTGGCAGGCGGGTCGGACCGGCGAGGCGATCGAGCTGCTGGAGCGGGTGGTGGCCGACCTGGAGCGGCTGCAGGGCAGCGAGCACCCTTCCACGCTCACCGCCCGCGGCAACCTCGCCCATGCCCGTGATACTGCGGCAGCTGCACAGCAACCGGATACGGCGACCCCAACAACTGCCGCCGTCCGGCTCCCCCCTTCAGATGCTCCTGAGTGACCGGATTGCCTCTCCCTGACCGACTCTCTGCAGGGCTACGAATCAGAAGGTCCTGACATCCACAGCTGACATCAACCACGCCGGACAGAGGCGCACACCAGCGACTCCGTCCGGCCGTCACATCAGTCGACGACCGCAGCCGAAGCAGGTGTGGACCGAACTCCTAAAGCGGGTGTCGCAGGTTCGAATCCTGCCGGGGGCACAGCATGAAGGGCCAGCTCAGGAGGGGTTTCCTCCCAGGCTGGCCCTTTGCGGTTTCCGATGCCGTGCCACTCGCATGCCACAAACATCCTGGCTGTGCCACTCCCCTATGGGACTACCCCCGCCGTGCCTAGCATGTGGCGGTGGACGACATACAGGTTCCCGACTTCCTTGTGGCCCTGCAGTTGGCTGCCTACGCAGGGCGTGTGTCTATGGCCGACCATGTCCGAGCGAACGGGCCGGTCCGCGACTGGGCCGACGGGACGCGGGCCGAGGCAGCCCGCCTTCAGCAGACACTCGAGTCGGCAGAGACCGCCCTCCGGGAGGCCTTCGAAGCGAGCGACTTGCTGCGCTTACACAGCAGACACGCCCTGCGCCGATCCCTCAGGAGAGCAGCGGCCTGTCCTGCTCCCCCTCCTTAGTAGCGCGTCCCCCTTCCACCTCCCGGATCAGCGAGCCGAGCCGCTCGGCAATCGCGCGGTCGCGACCGCTCACCACGTGCTGATAGATCAGCGCCGCGCGCGGGGTGCTGTGACCCATCCTGGTCATCAGCTCCCGAAGGCTCGCGCCGGATGCAGCTAGCGTGTTGCCCGTGTGCCGGAGATCGTGGAAGTGCACGTCTGCCGTGACGCCTGCCTTCGTCCGCGCCTTGATCCAGTCGTCCCGGAAGTTGCTCCGGCGGAGCTGGCCGCCCTGGGGGCCGAGAAAGACGTGACCGTCACGCCCCACCCCCGCGAAGCCGTCGAGGTGCGCCTTCACATCCGGCAGAAGCTCGGTCGGGAAGGCCACGGGCCGGACCCCGGCATCGGACTTCGGCGCCTTGTCGAAGAGTCGTCTGCCATGGACCCAGGCAGAGCCGAGCAGACGCGGCCCATGGCATCCAGGTCGTTCGTCCAGCAGGGCGTCGCCACGAGCGCAGTGGCCGAACGAGACGACCGGTCCGGTGCCCTCACTCATGCTCTTGGCCTTGCGCAGGGGTCATCTCCCACTGTTCCATTCACCCCCATGACACAGCGATCTTTCGCGGGCGAGATCAAGCGCCGCTTTAGCCCGCACCCTACTCAAATACCAAGAACGACCTGGCAGAAACTAAATCGAGCAAAAACGGACTCAGGCTGGCCGCTACTAACGTTGAATTTTTTGGCCTTCACCCTCTTTGCTGCGGATTCCATACATTTGGCAGCCTCTGTGCGGGCATTCTCAGGCTTGTACTGGTGGTTCAGCGTCGGCTGCATCCTTGGCCTGTTGCGGACTGGACAGGTAATGGTGCGCGTCGCCAGAGGCGAGGCAGGACAGCTCGCACCACAGGCGCCCGAAACTGCACCACAGGCGCATGAAACCTCGCCACGAAGCGGCAGGTACCGAGGGAGGCATACCTGAGTCCGGACGTGGCCGGAGCGCCGTGCAGCCGCAATTCGCACCGCGGAGTCGGAGCACGGTCCGCGGGCCGTGCCACCCTCGTGCCAGAACGGACGGGAACTCACAGGGAACTGAGGTTCACCGCCCTGGGCGTTAGTTCTTCCGGCGACGCCCCTGCGCATAGGGGCCCGCGGCGATCATGTTCCCGCCATTCCTCGTCATGAGGGTCACGGTCTTCGGCGCCCGCATTGTCTCCGGGAGTCGAAATGTGTTCCCCCTCGTTGACCTTGGCCAGCAGCGAGGCGAGGGGATCAGGGGGACCATCGGTGAAGCGATCGGAGCCGCGCTCGGGCAGCGGCCCCGGCTCTGTCCTGTCGTGCCGCGCCCGTGATGTATCGCTCATGAGCACCCCCCTCCGACTCACTGAGATGCACTCGAGGTCTTTCCCTGGAAGGTCGCGGGTAACCCGACTTCGCCCTTGCCAGGCTGTGCAATCCTGCCGGATCTAGCGGACCCGGCGGCGGCCCTTCGAGCGGCCGGGGTAGGGGAACAGGCGCGGGCGGCGCTTGGCGGCCACGTCCTCCATCCAGCCGAAGAGCAGGATCGCCAGGCAGATCAGCGGGACGGCGATGAACAGCGGGGTCCACTGGCTCGCCAGCAGCCACTGCGCGTGGTCGTAGAGGAAGGAGTTGCTCCACAGCGGGTCGATCAGCGGCTCGGTCAGCACCAGCGCGAAGGAGTGCCACAGGTAGACCGTGACCGCGCGGGAGTTGAGCAGGGTGATCACGCCGTTGAACCGCTCCAGCGGCTTGGGCCACTGTTCCCAGGACGGGCTCAGATGGAGCAGCAGCAGCACCGCGCCGAACGACCAGATCGCCTGGGCGACCGGCACCGCCTCCAGATCGGCCCCGAGCCGGGGGTCGTCCACCGGCGCCCGCATCAGCCACCAGAAGCCGAACATGAGCACCAGCGGTGCGATGGACGGCACGACGTACTGCGGGATCTTGCGGAGCAGTCCCTCCTGGTGGGCCATGCCGAGCAGCCAGCAGGAGCCGAAGGTGGTGAAGTCGGTGGCGGCTTCCATCAGCCGGCCGGACTGGTCGACCAGGCCGGAGTTGATGACGAACGCGAGCGCCAGCGGCACCAGCAGGGTGACCCAGGGCAGCTTGCGCATCGCCTTGAGCAGGAGCGGCGACAGCAGGACGTACCAGAGGTAGGCGCGCAGGTACCACAGCGGCACACAGATCTGTTCGGCCCAGGAAGCGGGCAGGTGCCCGCCGAAGGTGTGCAGCGAGGCCCCGAACGGCGGCTCGCTGAACGGCAGGATCCAGTAGGCCAGGTCGCCCCACCACCAGTTGGGGTGGTGGAGGTCGGGCCGCCAGCCCTCCAGGAGCATCAGCGGCACCACGACCGCGCCGAACAGCCACATCGGTGGGAGCAGACGACGCAGCCGGCCGCGGATCACGCTCAGCGCGGGCCGGTTGAGGGACCGCGCCATCAGCGACCCGGCCAGCGCGAACATGACGCCCATGGAGGGGAAGACGATCGGCAGCCAGGCCCAGCTGAAGTTGTGGTAGATCACCACGCGGACCAGGGCGAGCGCCCGCAGCAGGTCGAGGTAGCGGTCACGGCCGGGCTTCCGCGCCGGCGCCGGGACGGCCTCCTCGGGCCCCGGGGCGCGCTGCGTGGGAATCCCGCCCGGGTCCACCCGCAGGGCGACGGTGTCGTAGGACTCCTGGACGCCGAAGGCACCTGGTTCCGCGGTGTTCATGAAGAGCTCGCCCCCGTTGTGACATCAAGTCCGACCTCGCCGGTGCGCCGCAGCTTCTGCCAGCGCAGCCGGCCCCCGGTCAGGGCCGTGATGGCGGACTGCAGCAGCACCATGTACATGAGCACCCGGTAGACCACCTGCTGGGCCGGCAGCGTGATCAGATGCCACGCCTTCTCCTTGTCCAGGTGGAAGGACCACCAGGCGCAGACGGCCTGCAGGGCCATGACGGCGAACCAGGCCGCCAGGGTCTTGTACGCGTCGACGAAGACCACGCCGTAGATCATGCCGATGTCGATGGCGGGCGCCAGCAGCGGTGTGATCACCATGAACAGGGCGACGAACGGCAGACCGACGCGGCCGAAGTGGCCGGCCGCGCCGCGCTCCAGCACCGAGTGCCGGTGCTTCCACATCGCCTGCATGGTGCCGTAGCTCCAGCGGTACCGCTGCGACCACAACTGCTTCATGCTGACGGGCGCCTCGGTCCAGGCCCGGGCGTCCTCGGCGTAGACGACCTTCCAGCCGGCCCGGTGCAGGGCCATGGTCACGTCGGTGTCCTCGGCGAGCGTGTCGTCGCTCATGCCGCCCGCCTGCTCCAGCGCCGAACGGCGGAAGCCGCCCACGGCGCCGGGGATGGTCGGCATGCAGTTGAGCACGTCGTACATCCGGCGGTCGAGGTTGAAGCCCATCACGTACTCGATGTGCTGCCAGGCGCCGATCAGCGTGTCGCGGTTGCCGACCTTGGCGTTGCCGGCCACGGCGCCGACGCGCGGGTCGGCGAAGGGCTGGACGAGTTCGCGGACGGTCGCCGGCTCGAACACCGTGTCGCCGTCCATCATCACGATCAGGTCGTACGAGGCGGCGGCCACACCGGTGTTGAGCGCGGCGGGTTTGCCGCTGTTCGGCTGCCGGATCAGCCGGACCATCGGCAGGTCGAGCTCCTCCACGATGGCGGACGTGTCGTCGCTCGATCCGTCGTCGACCACGATCACTTCGACCGGGTAGTCGCTTCTGGTCAGGGACAGCAGGGTGTTGGTGATGCACTCCTGCTCGTTGTACGCGGGTACCACCACGGTGACCGGTTCGGTGACCGGGTCGCCCCAGGAGAAGCCCTTCTTCCGGGTGCGCCGCACGTGGACGGCGGAGAGCACCAGCATCAGCGCGAACCGCACCATGACGAGGACACCGACGACCGCGAGCAGGCCGACGAGCCAAGGCAGCAGGTGCACCGAGAAGGTGGTGCACCACAGGAACGCCTTGCCGAGCCACAGGTTGTAGCTGGAGACCTCTGTGTTGGCGGAGCCGGTGCCGAGCGCCTCGCCGATGGTCTTGAAGGTGTAGCCCCGGTCCTTCAGCTTCTCGATGATGACCGGCAGCGCGGCCAGCGTCTGGGACCGGTTGCCGCCCGCGTCGTGCAGCAGGATCATCTCGCCCTGGCCGGGGAGGTCGGGCATGGCGGACTTGACGATGGCGTCGACGCCGGGGCGCTTCCAGTCGTCGGTGTCCTTGTCGATGAAGGCGGTCAGGTACCCCTCGGACCCGGCCTGCCTGGTCACCGGCCACGACCAGTCGTCCAGCGCGTCCACGGTGGAGGAGTAGGGCGGGCGGAACAGGCTGGTGTGGATGCCGGCGACACCGGCCAGCGCGAGCTGGGTCTCGCCCAGTTCCCAGGTGAGCCGGGTGCCGGAGTGCAGCGCGAGGTCGGGGTGGGTGAAGGTGTGCAGTCCGATCTCGTGGCCGCCGGCCACGATCTGGCGGATCAGCGCCGGGTTGCGGGTGACCATCGAGCCGGTGACGAAGAAGTCGGCGCTGATGTTCTCCTTCTTCAGCACCTCGAGGATCTTCGGCGTCCACTGGGCGGACGGCCCGTCGTCGAAGCTGAGGACGACCGTCTTGTCCGGGATCGTGTAGTTGACCGGCTTGTTCTTCTTGTCGCCGCGCGCGTCGACGACCGGGCCGCCCTCCAGCACGCTGGTCGGGACGGTGGCCTTGTCCACCGAGGTGGCGATCTTCTCGTCGTGGAAGACCTCGTTGTTCGCCATGCCCCGCAGCACCATGAGTGCCAGCAGGGTCGCCAGCACGGTCACCGGCAGGAAGAAGCGCAGGGGAGGCGCGGCGAGTCGGCGCGGGCGCGCTATGGACTGCCGGGGGCGTTGGTGACGGGAGCGGGACATGGACTTCCTGGTCGTTCGCGTCTGGCTACTGCGCGGTGTCGGTCACGGAGTCCGACGCGGCCGTACCGGCCGTCGTCGTCGCGGCGACCGACGCGGTGGCGTCGGGTGTGGTGGCTTGCGCGGGGTCGGTCACGGAGCTCGACCGTGTGGGGTCGGTCACCGGGCTCGACGCCGCCGTACCCGCGTCCGCAGTGCCCGCGTCCGCCGTCGCGGTGGCCGACGCGGTGGCGTCGGGCGTGGTCACCGTGGGGGTGGCGGAGACCGTGGCCGCCGTGGCGGTGGTGCTCGTTGCGGGCTCGACGCCGGGAGCCGCGGGCAGCGGCGCGTTCAGGTACTGGCTGGGCGGCGTGGTGTTCGCCGTGCCCGGGATGGTGAGCGCGGGCGCCTGCGACTGGGTTCCGACCAGGCCGGAGGTCATCGCCACGACGCACCCGGCGCAGAGGATGCCCACCAGCCAGCCGAGGCCGCGCAGACGGCGGCCACGCTGACCGGTCTGGTCGACGAAGACGGGAGCCGGCTCTACCTCCGTGGAGGTACTGGTCATCGACAGCCCCGGGCCTTCCTTCGTGCGTGGCGTGACGACTGCCAGTCCGGCGGCGCCGGACTGGCAGTGAGTAGTGCGGAAAAGTGATCGATGTGCGAGGAAAGAGAGATTATTCGACCCGCTCCCCATTCCGTACCAAGATTATTATGAAGATTCGATGAAGGTCACGCGGGTCTCGTAGAGTTCGGTGTGTCGCTGGCGGGTCTCGTACAGTTCGGTGCGTCGCCCGCCCACCGCCTGATCGGACCTTCCCGCATGGCCATAGCCCGCAGCCGTCGCGGCCGCCGTCGCAGCCGCCTGACGGCCGCCGCGATCGTCGTGGTCGCGCTCTCGTTCCTGGTGGACGCCTGCGCGGGCGCGGGCAGCGGGGGCGACGCCGAGCCGGGCACGGCCTCCGCCTCGGGCGCGCGCTTCGACGTCTCGCCCCTGCTCGAACCGTCCGGCCGCGCGCTGGGCGTCGTCGACGACAAGACGCCCTGGCAGTACGACATCGTCGACACCTTCGCCGAGGAGGCCGGGCGGGCCCCCGACATCCGCGAGTACTACAGCTCCTGGGGCGACGACTTCGACACGGAGGGCAACGCCTTCCTGTGGCAGCACGGCCAGTTGCCCATGATGGCGCTGGTGCCCTCCGACACCTCGCTCGCCGACATCGCCACGGGCCAGGACGACGCCTACATCCGCCGGCTGGCGGGCCAGATCGCCGCCTACGACGGCCCGCTGGCCCTGTCCTTCGCCGGCGAGATGAACGGCCCCTGGAACTCCTGGGGCCCGGAAGACACCAAGCCCGCCGACTTCGTCGCGGCCTGGAAGCACCTGCACGACCTGTTCGCCGACCGGGGCGTCACCAATGTGATCTGGGCGTGGACCCCGCACGTGGTCGACTCGGGCACCACCGCCAAGCTGCGTCCGTACTACCCGGGCGACGCCTACGTCGACTGGGTCGGCCTCATCGGCTACTACGGGCCGATCGACGGCGTCGCCTTCTCCAGCCTCTTCACGCCCACCATGCGTCAGATCTCGGGCTTCTCCGGCAAACCGGTACTGATCGCGGAGACCGGGGTGGCGGAGAGCGGCCGCAAGGAGGCGGACATCCGCGACCTCTTCAAGGGTGCCGCGAAGGCCGGCGTCATCGGGCTCGTCTGGTACGACCAGCGCAAGGACTGGCCGGGCAGCAAGCAGTTGATGGACTGGCGGATCAGCACCTCGGTGGGTGCGCGGGCCGCGTTCCAGGTGGAGAGGGCGCGGAACGGGTTCGGCCATTCGTTCAAAAAGGGCTGATCCACGGGCAGCCGAGGCGAAGCCGGGCGCAAGCCCTCGATGGAACGACCTTTATCGTGGCGCATCACTGCGACAGGCGCATGCGGATGCCCGACCAGGGGAGAGCACGGAGATGACGACGGATTCGTCGCCGGGGCAGGGGGCTTCGCAGGAGGACGAGGGCTGGGCCTTCCGGCCCCGCAGGACGGCCGCCGACTCGCAGCCGTACCGGGAAGAGCAGCCTTACCGGGAAGAGCGGCCGTACCGGGCACGGCCGTCGTACCCGGACCAGCAGTCGTCGTACCAGGAACAGCGGCCGTACCCCGACCACCAGTCGTCGTACCAGGAACAGCGGCCGACGCCGGACCAGCAGTCGCCGTACCAGGAACAACAGCCGTATCCGGAACAGCAGTCGTCGCACCAGGAACAGCGGTCCTACGGGACACAGCAGCCGTACCCGCAACAGCAGCCCCGCCAGGACCAGCGGTCCTACAGGGCACAGCAGCCGTACCCGCAACAGCAGCCCCACCAGGAGCAGCAGTCCTACCAGGCACGGCAGCCGCACCGGGAACAGCAGCGGGCGGAGCCGGCCGTGCCGTGGGACGACCGGTCGCCCGCCGAGCCGAACGACGGCTCCTCCGGTACCCGGTGGGACGGCACCATGGCGCTGCGGGTCTCCGAGCCCCTCGCCGCGCAGCCGCGGCCCGACACGGGCGCGGACGGCAGGCGGGCCGGGAAGCCCAGGCGGGTGGGCAGGATGGTGCTCGCCCTTGCCGTCCTCGCCGCCGGCGGGACCGCCGCCGTCGTGCTCAAGCAGGAGGAGGCCGCCGCCGTCGCCTCGGAGAACCTGACGCAGGTGTGGCAGACGCCGGCGCCCGCCGCCGACGACGCGCTGATCGGTAGCTGGCTCACCGACAAGCTGCTCGTCCGGGCCGGCAGCCGGGGCGGGCTGCGGGCCTACGACCTCACCGACGGCAAGCAGGTGTGGCGCGCCACACCCTCCGCCGACGCGGCCGAGCACGGCACCGTTCCCTGCGCGATGTCGCCGACGCTCAACGCCCAGGGCATCGGCACGGTCGCCTTCGGCACGGACGGCAGCACCTGCACCTGGCTGGCCGGTGTCAAGGCGTCCACCGGCAAGATCCTCTGGTCCATGCCGCTGACCGGCGCCGAGCACCGCAGTCCGGCGACCGCCGCGACCTTCCTGCAGGGCGATGTCGCCACCATCGTCAGCGAGAACTTCCTCGGCGGTGTGGACGTCCGCACCGGCAGCCGCGTCTGGGGCTACAAGGCCCGAGGTCACTACTGCAACGCCTACGACTGGGGCACCGACGGCACCGTGCTGGTGGACGACTTCTGCCTCGACAAGAAGACCAGGTTCACCCTCACCGCGTACGACGGGAAGACGGGGAAGGTGCTCTGGCGGAAGCCCGAGAAGGCCCACTCGGACGTGACGCACGTCCTGTCCGGCTCGCCGCTGATCGCCTCCGTCCACACGGCACGCCAGGACGCCGTACGGGTCTTCGACACCGCCGGGAACGGCCGCAAACTGGCCGTCGGCAACGACGAACTCACCTCCGGCAACGAAACCGGCGCCGACCACTCCGCCCGGCTCTACGGCAAGGTCCTGGTCACCCCGGCCCTGGCCGCCGGCCACCCGGTGATCGACGGCTTCGACACGAGGACCGGCGCCAAGCTGTGGACGTACCGCTCCGCCGCGCTCGCGATCCCCTCGTCCGGGACGGACGGCAAGGTGTACGCCGTCACCACGTCCGGCTCCCCGCAGCTCGTCGGCATCGACCCGCGCACCGGCCGCAGCACCCCGGTCGCGGGCCTGCCGAAGGGCACCGGCAAGTGGAGCTTCACCTCGGGCACGGTGTACGTCACCCCGGACGGCGGCGTGCTGGAACTCAACGCCCTCGGCTCGAACGGCGGTGTACGGCTCTACCGGTAGACCGGGCCGTCACGCCGGAGTACCAGAATTTCGCGATCGCGAAGGCCCCCGCCGTTGGGGGGGGGGGGCGGGCCCGGGGGGGGGGGGGACGTGGGGGCGGGGTTGGCGGGGGGGGGTTAGGGGGGGGGGGGAGGGGGGGTT
>NZ_JBHYXD010000042.1:9728-21795 GCF_042751995.1 Streptomyces sp. NPDC059371
GCGCGCCCACCACCACCCACCCCCCCACTCGACTAGCGGCGCCCCACCAGAGCCCCCCCCGCCCTCTCCTCCCCCATAACAACACGTCTGCCTGCCCGCCCCCCCCCGCCGCGCGCGCCCGCCCCCCCCCGGGCCCGGTCGTCCGGATCAAGCGGCGCCGGTGATGCCGGGGGCGATGTAGCGGCGGTGGAGAGGGCTGAAGGAGGTGTCGGGGGCGCCGGTCATGCCGGCCTTCTGGATCGCGGGGGCGAGGCGTTCCGCGAAGAAGGCCTCGAACGCCTCCTGGGACTCCCAGACGTCGGTGACGTGCAGCCCCTGCGCGTCGAACCAGGCCACGTGCATCTGACCGCCGGCCGCCGGGACCTCCTCCCACTGCACCGCGTCCCGCACGGTGTCGTACTGCTCCGGCGTGGCTTCCGCCCAGTGCATCGACATCACGATTGCCATGTCCGGCCCCTTGCTGCTCGTAGTGGTCACGCCGATCCCCGGTACCAGCAGACACCCGTGCGCCGCCGCTCACACCTTCACGACGGCCAAAGGCGTTCCCCCGCCGGGACCGGGCACCGGGATCGTTCCATCCGGCGAGCCGCGCCGGGCAGAGCGTACGGAGGCACACCGGCGCCCGCGGAAACCCCCGTACGCTCGTCCCGAGTCCTCCGCTCCGGAGGCGGGTCGGTTGCCGGCGGGTTCCTCAGTTCTGGAAGACCCGGTCGGTGCCCGGGCCGCCGGAGAGGGTGTCCGTGCCGGAGCCTCCGTGGATGAGGTCGTTGCCGCTGTTGCCGTAGATCTTGTCGCGGCCGGAGCCGCCGTAGAGGCTGTCGTTGCCGCGGCCGCCCTCGATGTGGTCGGCGCCCGCGTTGCCGTGGACGACGTCGTTGCCGTCGTCGCCGAACAGGCTGTTGTCGTAGTCCCGGTAGCTGCCGTCGGCCTCGCTCACTCCGCCGCTCAGCACGTCGTTGCCCGTGCCGCCGTGGCAGGTGTAGCCGCAGGAGTCGAGGACGTCGTTGCCCGCCCCGCCGAAGGCGCCCTCGCCGTAGACGCCGCCGCCCCCGTACAGGTGGTCATTGCCGTCCTGACCGTAGAGGACGTCACGGCCGTGGCCGGTGAGGGAGTCGTTGCCGGTCCCGCCGTAGATGCGGGAGTAGCCCCGGTTGTCGGGGTCGACCGTCGCGGTGTCGTTGCCGTCCCCGAGCTTGACGATCAGGGTGTCGAGGTCGGAGGCCGAGGTGTTCGGCTCGGTGACCGTGCAGACCGCCTGGGTGGTGTCGCCCGACGCGGGACGGACACAGCCGGCACCGAGGGAGATCTTCACGGTGTCGTCGAACGTGTAGATGAAGTCGACGAGTTGCGAGTCGGGGTCGGTCGCGCCGAGCGCCCAGGAGATCTTCAGGTGGTTCGTCTGACCGGCGGCCGCCGTGTAGTAGAGCTTCTGGCCGGTGGAGGCGGCGGTGGCGCTCGTGGTGGTCGCGGCGCTCGCCGTCGGGGCCAGGGCCGCCGCGGACACGGCGGCCGTCGCGGCGGCCAGCGCCAGCATTTTCGGAAGGACGGCGGTACGGCGACTGAACATGCTTCCCCCTTGATGGGATTCTGCGCCCCAGCGGCTCCGCCGTTCTGGGACTCCGCGCACCCGGACGTACGTGCCCAGGCATCCCGTTCGACACCGGCGGCGCATGACGGGTTGTGACCGCTGCCGTACAACCTTTGCCGGTTCAGGGAGAGTTCACCTCGGATTGCCGCACCCTTGGCCCGGACGGCTCCGGGCGTTGGCCCTCCGGGCGCGCGGCGCGGTGGCGGAGCAGCGCGGGGGCCAGGGCCAGCGTCACGGCGATCGACGCGGCGGCCATCACCGTCATCGCCGTCGCGGGCGTGGCGAGTTGGGCGATCCCGCCCGCGAGTGCCGCGCTCACGCCCTGCATGGTGAGCATGCCCGCCGTGTGGAGCCCGAGGGCGTGGCCGCTGAGTTCGTCGGGGATGAGCGCCACCAGGCGTTCCTGCTGGATCAGGCTCGCCCCGAAGCCGATCGAGGCGAGGGCGGCGAGGGCCGCCGCCACGGCCACACCCGGACGCAGCACGAAGAAGAGGTAGGGCGTCGCGAGGAGCAGCAGGAACGGTATGCCGAGGCGGGCACGGACGCGGGGCGGCAGCAGACGTCCGGTCGTCACGTCCCCGATGAACATGCCGAGGGCCGCGAAGGCGAACAGCGCGCCGGCCCGGCTCGGCGCGTACGACACGTACAGCGATTCGCAGCCGACGACCAGGCCGTTCGGCACCCAGAGCAGGAGATAGAGGGTGCGGCGCTCCGGTGAGGAGAAGAGGCGGGCGTTCGTGCTCCAGGTCCGGGCGACGGACGGACGGCCCAGAGCGCGCGGCGCCCGCGGTGTCAGGCCGAGCCGGGCGGTCAGGGCGGCCGCCAGATACAGCCCGGCCGCCAGGAGGAGGGTGACGCGCGGGGACAGCAGGGCCACGAGGACGCCACCGGTCGCGTATCCGGTGATCTGGGCGATCCCGCTCATCATGTTGAACACCGAACGCCCCAGCAGATAGCCCTCCTTGGCGAGGATCTCGGTCAGCAGGCCCCACAGGACCCCGCCGCCGAAGGACTGGATCAGACCGAGGAGCAGGAGGAGGGTGAAGATCGTCCAGATCGGCAGACCGGGGACGGCCATCGCCGCCGTGCCGAGCCCGAAGAGGAGCGCGATGCCCGCCACGGTCGCGCGCGGCGGCAGCCGGTCGGCGGCCGAGAGCATGGTGGCCGCGCCGATCATCTGGGCGAGCGAGGGCCCGAACATGCTCAGCGCGCTGAGCAGCGGCGAGCCGGTGGCCCGGTACACGAGGGTGCCGAGGGCCAGACCGCTCACCGTCGAGGCGGCGGTCCGGAAACAGGAAGACAGGAAGAGCGGGGTGAACTCCCGCGTGCGGAAGAGCTCGGAGTAGCTGCGCATGCGCGGAGTCTGCGGGGGCGCCCGGGCGGTCGATATTCTTTCGCGCGGGCGCGAAACGTCAGGAGCGGGGAGGGGGCGGGCATGGGCTGGTGGCAGGTGAACGCCGACACCCTCGCCGGGAGCCGCTTCGTGCTGTCGCCGCTCGCCGAGACGTTCGCCGCCCTGAAGCTGCTGCACTCGGAGACCGCGACACACCCCGGTGAACGCGCCTGGCTGAACACCCATCTGCCGGCGTACCGCGGACGACTGGCCGCCGACCCCGTCACCGCGCTGCTCGTGCGCTGCGGGCTCGGGCAGGCGTGGATCGCCGACTTCCTCACCCCGACCCCGTACGGCGACGAGACCTTCGAGACCGAGGTCGCCCGGGTGCGGGACGTCCCGCCCCGCGACGCCCGCGGCCATCTCGTCCGCTCGGTGGGCGGCCCGCTGCCCGCCGCCCTCGGGGACCGTGACGATCTGCCCGAGCGGGCCGCCGCGCTGCTCACCGCCGTGTGGGAGGAGTCCGTACGCCCCGACTGGGAGCGGCGGCGGCGCGTCCTGGAGGCCGATGTGGTGGCGCGGACGGCACGTCTCGGCCAGGGCGGCTGGGCGGCGGCGCTGGACGGGCTGCGGCCCGGGACGCGCTGGCTCGGCGGCAACCGGCTCCAGGTCAACCTTCACGAGTACCCGCCGCGCGAGATCTCCGGCGCCCGGCTCGTCTTCGTCCCCGTCACGCCGAAGGCCGGCTGGGTCTCCTGGGAGGGGCACGACCGCTACGCCCTGGTCTACCCGTGCACGGGGGCGCTGACCGACGTGGGCGCCGCGGTGGTGCCGGAGAGTCTGGGGGCGCTGCTCGGGACGGCCAGGGCCGGTGTCCTGGTCCGCCTCGACTCCCCCCTGTCCACCAGCCAGCTCGTCGCCGTGACCGGGCAGGGGCTGGGGTCGGTCGGCCGCCATCTGCGGGTGCTGCTGGACGCGCGGCTCGTGTGGCGGCGCCGGGCGGGACGGTCGGTGCTGTACTCGCGCACGGCCGCCGGTGAGGTCCTCGTCACAGCGCAGCGCCAGGACCTGTCCGGCGCACGGGAATCGCCGGGCGGGCCCGGGGAGCGGAGCGGCGGGACCGTCGGGACGGACACCTACCGGAGTTAGCATCCGCTTATGACTACTGACAACACCGGTACCTCTGTGCTCGACGTCGAGATCGGTGCCCTCCAGGGGGGCTCCGCCGACCTGTCCCAGTACGCGGGCAAGGCCGTCCTCATCGTGAACGTGGCCTCCAAGTGCGGGCTGACCCCGCAGTACGCCGGTCTGGAGCGGCTGCACGAGCGCTACGCCGGCCAGGACTTCACCGTCCTCGGCGTGCCCTGCAACCAGTTCCTCGGCCAGGAGCCCGGCAGCTCCGAGGAGATCGCCGAATTCTGCTCCGCGACCTACGGCGTGACCTTCCCGCTGACCGAGAAGGTCGAGGTGAACGGTGACGCGCGGCACGGGCTGTACGAGCGTCTGGTGGGCACCGCCGACGCCGAGGGGCACTCCGGCGACATCCGCTGGAACTTCGAGAAGTTCCTGATCGGGCGCGACGGCACGGTCGTCGGCCGCTTCTCGCCGCAGACCGAGCCGGAGGCGGCCGAGCTGGTCTCCGCCGTCGAGAAGGCCATCGGCTGAACCCTCCCCCGCGGTTGACCTTGCCCCTGGGGCAAGGGGGAGCGTCCCTGTCACCGGGCGGAAGGCGCCCGGTGACGGAGGATGACAGGGTGGACGAGGACCTGCTCACCATCGGCGCGTTCGCCTCGCGGGCGCGGCTCTCGGCGAAGGCTCTGCGGCTGTACGACCGGCTGGGGCTGCTGACCCCGGCGTACGTCGACGAGGTCAGCGGCTACCGCTACTACCGGGCCGGGCAGACCGAACGGGCCCGGCTCGTCGCGCTGCTGCGCCAGCTCGACATGCCGCTGGCGCGGATCGCGGACGTGGTGGAGGCACGCGGCACGGAAGCCGCCGAGCTGCTCGCCGCGTACTGGGACGGCGCCGAGGCCCGGTTCGCCTCGCAGCGGGCGCTCGCCGACTACCTCCGTGGACGTCTTTCCGGGAGGAGTTCCGAGATGTACGAGAAGTTCGTCGTCGAGACCAGCGAGGTGCCCGAGCAGGTCGTGCTGACCGAGAAACGGCACGTCCTGGCGCCCGAGCTGCCGGTGTGGATCCCCGGCTCGCTGGGGCGGCTGGAGGAGGGCGCCCGGGAGGCCGGGGGCGTCACCGGGCCGCCGTTCGTCGTGTACCACGCGGAGGTGAGCGTGGAGAGCGACGGCCCGGCGGAGACGTGCGTGCCGGTCGCCGACGAGGCCGCGGCACGGGCCTGGGCCGAGCGGCAGGGCCGGGCCACCGGGGCCGAGGTGCGGGTCGAGCCGGCCCGGCGCGTCGCGTTCGTCCGCATCAGCAAGGCGCAGGTCGCCCACCCGCAGATCCTGGCCGCCTTCGAGGCGGTCGAGAGCTGGGTCGGCGAGCGCGGGCTGACCGTCGACGGCCCCTGCCGGGAGATCTACTTCGCCGACTGGGACGCGGCGGGACCGCAGGACCCAGTCTGCGATGTGGCGTTCCCGGTGAAGTGACCTGACGGGAGGTGCCGGTGTGGCGTGGCGTCGCCCGGCTGCCGCGCCACGTCCACCTGCATGCGGTGCAGCGCCCACCTTCGTGTGACATTGCGGGCGCCGTACGCGGGAGCCGTGTACGAGTGGGGAGTTTCGGTGGTCTCGTCCCCTCCCGGGAGTTCGCTGTGCCTTCTGTCGCTTCCTCGGTCCCTGTTCCCGCCCCCTCGCAGGGAGGCGAGACGTCCACGGAAGTGGCGGAGTACCGGCTCTCGTGGGAGGGCTACGGGTACACCGCGCGGGTCGCCCGGCACGGCTCCCCCGTCACGGAGCCGCTGCTCGTGCTCGGCGGGTCGGACCAGACGCGGTACTCGTGGACGCGGCACGAGCGGTGGCTCGGGAAGCTCGGGACGGTGATCACCGTGGATCTGCCCGGGTTCGGGGACGCGGACTTCCTGCCCGCCGAGCACGGGATCGACTTCCTGGCCGAGTGCGCGGGCCACATGCTGCGCGGGCTCGGGCTCGGCCCGGTGAACCTGTACGCGGGGTGCTACGGCGGGGCGGTCGGACTCCGGCTCGCCCAGCGGTATCCGGAACTGCTGCGCCGGATCGCGGTGCAGGGGATGTCGGACCACATCCCGGACTGGTTCGCCGAGGCGCTCGGGGGCTGGGTCCGGCTTCTGGAGCAGGGGCGCGTCGAGGAGACCGCCGCGGAGTTCGTACGGTGCTTCGTGCCGCCGCCCGGCGACCGCACCGTACGCAAGCACGCCGCGCTGGCCCGGCTGATGTACCAGCAGTTCGCGGCGCAGACCCCGCGCGATGTCGCCGTGACGGTCGAGCGGAACCGGCGGCTGCTGGCCCACGAGTGGTACCGGCGGGCGCCCGTCCCCGCCGTCCCGTACCTCGTGTTCACCGGCGAGCACGACACGCTGACCACCCCCGGCATGGTCCGCTCGGTGGCGGCGGACCTGCCGGGCGCCTCTTTCACCACGATCGCGGAGTGCGGCCATCTGGCCCATCTCCAGCGGCCCCAGGACTTCTGCGATCTGCTCGTCCGCTTTTTCAGCGACGGACGGCCGGAGGAGGCCGGCCTGTCGTACTGCGGACCGTTCGAGCGGTTCTAGGGCCCGTCCGGCGGTTCGGGGCCGGACGGACCCCGGCCCGGTCGCGGAGGGCTCAGCGCAGTTCCTCCGGGCACGGTGTCCCGCGAGGAAGCTGGTACGGCGCCGCGAGCCGGTAGGTGCCCGGCTTCGGGGCGAGCAGCTCCGTCCACGTGTCGCCCGCCGCCGTCTCCTCCGTCGGCGTCAGACAGCCGTTGAGGTTCTCGTACGTCTTCGGGGTGCCGTCCGTGCGGCGCTTCGACGCCCGCGTCTCCTGGGGTGCCTTCAGGCTCTTGCCGTCCGCGTCGACGATGCTCAGCCACGGCGAGTACGGGATGCGGATGAGGATGCGGCCCGCCCTCTTCACCTCGATGGT
The DNA here is from genome assembly GCF_042751995.1 of Streptomyces sp. NPDC059371. Lineage (NCBI taxonomy): Bacteria > Bacillati > Actinomycetota > Actinomycetes > Kitasatosporales > Streptomycetaceae > Streptomyces > Streptomyces sp. NPDC059371. The sequence goes on from NZ_JBHYXD010000042.1 coordinate 16,705, forward strand.
CATCTCCCCCTGCTCGGCCAGGTCGACGACGGCGTGCGGCTCGGCGAGCGGGGTGGGGTCGGTGACGGTGAAGAGCTGCCAGTTGGCGTCGCCCCAGATCTGCTTCAGATAGGGCATGCCCCGCTGGACGAGCTCGCGTTCGCGCTGGCCACCGTCGCCGTCCGGTTCGCCCTTGGGCAGCACGACGTAGTGGATGGCCCAGCGCTGGAGCCACTCGTGGTAGTTCGCGGAGTTGAGCGTGTCGTCGTAGAAGAGCGGGTTGCGCTCCATGTCGGCCTGCCGGTTCCAGCCGCGGGCCAGGTTCACGTAGGGGGCGAGGGCGGACGCCTCGCGGTGCGAGCGGGCCGGGACCACCTCGACGCGGCCCTTCTCGGCGTCCACGAGCTGGAGCTGGTTGACGAGCGGGGCCAGCTCGCGCGCCCAGGACGCCGCCGGGGTCGTGTGCACGATGTCGTCGACCGTCTTGAAGCCGATCCAGCCGGTGAACACGGTGAGGGCGATGACGGTGGTGTACCACTTCCGTGACTTCGGCACGGTGAAGGGCAGCGCGGCGACCAGGGCGACTCCCGCGAACAGCATCGAAAGGCGCGTGATGTTCGAGCCGATCTGGGAGCTGATCAGCCAGACGAGGAGCACCGCGAGGCCGTACACCGCCGCCGTGATCCGTACCGTCGTCCACTCCTTGGGCACCACGTAGTAGACGGCCGCGGCGGACGCGAACGGCAGGATGACCGAGAAGAACGTCATCGGCTGGGTGCCGGAGAAGGGGAACAGCAGGGCCGAGAGCCCGACCACGACCGTCGGGGCGATGCCGAGGGCGTAGGCGCCGGGGCGGCGCCTCTGGAGGAACATGGCCGCGGCGAGCAGGCCCATGAACAGTCCGGCGACCGGTGAGGCGGCCGTCGCGAGCGCGGCCAGCGGCGCCGCGCACAGGGCCTTCGCCCAGCGCTTGTAGCGCCAGCGGTGGGGCCAGCAGAAGACGACGGCGACCGCGCCGAGCGAGAACGCCGTGCCGAGGCCGTACGTCACCCGGCCGGAGATCGCGTTGCAGACCAGCGCGAAGATGCCCGCGAGCGAGGTGGCGATCGGGTTCCGGACGACTCGGCTGCGCACGAGGATCAGCGTCAGCAGGCCGGCCGAGAGCGTCCCGGCGATCATCATCGTCGTACGGACGCCGAGCACCGACATCAGATATGGCGACACCACGCTGTACGAGACCGGGTGCATCCCGCCGTACCAGGCGAGGTTGTACGCCGAGTCCGGGTGCCGGCCGACGAACTCCGCCCACGCGTCCTGCGCCGCGAGGTCGCCACCGCTGTTCGCGAACGTGAAGAACCACACGATGTGGAGCACGCCGGCGAAGGCGGTGAGGACGAGGACGGGGTAGCGGCGGAGAAGGCCGAGCGGCGCGAAGCCGGCCGACGCGACCGGCTCGGTCACGACGGGCTCGGAATCGACCGGCTCGGAGTCTGCGGACTCGGACCCGGTGGGCTCCGACCGAGTGGGCTCGGAACCGGTGGGCTCGGAACCGGTGGGCTCCGACCCGGTGGGCTCCGACCCGGTGGGCTTCCCGTCCGGCTTCCCGGCGGTGCGACCGCCCGGGTCCGCGGCCGTGTCCGCGGCCCCGTCCGTACCTGAGCTCGCGTCCGCGCTCGTGTCCGCGCCTGTGTCCGCGTCCGCGTCCGCGCCCGTGTCCGCGCCTGTGTCCGCGGCCGGGCGCGCGTTCGCGCCCGCGTCCGCGACTACGTCCCGGACCGCTTCCTGAATGCCGACGCGCGGTATTCGCGGGCCCGTTCCGTGGCCCGCGTCGGCGTCGTCGGCGTGTGTCGGCTCCGCTGTCGCCACTGCAAGGTTCTCCCGCTGTCCCGTTGGTCCGTTCTGGGCCGGGACCCGCGGCTCGCGAGCAGCCCCGATTAGCGCGACGCTAGCACGCACACCGCCGGACAGCCCCCGAGTGGGGCACCGTCCGACGGCGTGCGGTGCGAGTACTGCTCCCCGCCCTACGTCACCGATGCGTGCGCGCGTACGCCATCGGTGCGCTTGTCCGCTCAGCCGATCCGGGTCACCTTCGCGCCGAAGCCGGGCTCGGACAGGTCCGACCGGAGCGCGACGGGGATCCGTACGGCCTCGCTGGAACCGTCGCCGACCCTCAGCTCGCCGACGACCGTACCGGCCTTGCCGGTGTGCGGGACGGCCGCCTTGCCCTCGCCGATGCTCAGCTTCGTCTTCAGGCCGGGCCAGCCGATCGCGGTCATGTTCTTCGTGGCGACGACCGGGGTCCGGCCGCCGAGCTGGTCGTCCACGTAACCGACGACCTGGCCCTTCTTCACCACTGTGGCGGCGACCAGGCTCTGCTGGACCTTGTCGATCAGCTTCTGGCTGTTCGCGAGCGCGAGCTGGAGGCTGTCCCAGACCTTGCCGGTGCCGGCGTTCTGGTTCATCACGGCGCCGTAGACCGTCTGCGTCTTGCCGTCCACGACCTTGGTCGCGGCCCACACCAGGTTGCCGCCCGCGGGCGTCGACGAACCGGTCTTCAGACCGATCACGCCGACCTGCTTGACCAGCAGATCGTTGTTGTTGTAGATCGTGTTGGCCAGACCCGGGATGTCCGCCTTGGCCATCCCGACGATGCTGCGGAACACGTCGTTCTTCATGACCTGCTTGGCCAGCTTGATCTGGTCGGTGGCCGTGCTGACCGTCGTCTTCTGCAGACCGCTCGGGTCCGTGTACGTGGTGTTCGTCATGCCGAGGTCCTTGGCCGCGGCGTTCATCTTGGTGACGAAGCCCTTGCTGTCGGAGTCCCAGCGGGCCAGCAGCCGCGCCACGTTGTTGCCCGAGGGGATCATCAGCATCTGGAGCATCTGACGCTCGGTGAACTGCTGGCCCTTCGACAGCGCCGCCGTCGACTCGTCCGGCAGCTTCGACTCGTCCTCGGCCTGCTGGTCGACGGTGATCTTCTCGCCGTCCTCGTTCCCCTTCAGCGGGTGCTCCTGAAGGATCACGTACGCCGTCATGATCTTGGCGACGCTCGCCGTGGGCGCGGGGGTCTGCTTGCCGTCGGTGCCGAGGCTGCCCACGCCGTCGACCTCGATCGCGGACTGTCCCTGACCGGGCCAGGGCAGGTCGAGGGTGCCACCGCCGAAGGTGTACGTGCTGTCGGCGCTGAGCGTGAGAGCCGGGGCCGGCAGCGGGCGGAAGGCCTGCGCGACTGCAAAGATCACCACGAGCAGCAGGACCAGCGGCGTCCAGATCTTGACCCGCCGTACGAGGGTGCGGACCGGGGTCTGCGGCGGCGGCGGGGTGTTCGTCAGCTCGGCGAGCAGGTCCAGCGGGGGCTTCGGCGGAAGCGGGAGCTGGGTGGTGCGCTCGGGGCCGACCTGCGGAATGGCCGCGGTGGCCGCCGCGGGCCTGTCGACCGGCCTGGGGGTGGAGACGGGCGCGGCGGTCCGCTCGGGCTTCGGGGTCCGCTCCGGCTTCACGGCCCACTGCGGCTTCGCGGAGGGCTCGGGCTTCGCGGAGGGCTCGGGCGTGGGCTTCGGGCGCGCCGGAGGCGGGAAGTCGTCGAGGCGGTTGAGGGGGACGAACTTGCTGGTGCGCGCGGGGGTGCCGGCGGGCTTGGCGCCGGGCTCGCCCGTGGGCTGCTCGGCGGGCTTGCCGGAGGACTTGTCCGCGGGCTTGCCCGCGGGGGCGTCCGTCGGCCCGGCGGCGGGCTTGCCGCCGGCCGGCTTCGGGGTGGCGCCGCCCAGCTTGAGCATGGTGGTGGGTTGGTCCACGGCCGGGCGCCGGGGGGTCTCGAAGACGGCCGTGGGCTGATCGACGGGGGGCTCGGCGGCGGAGTCCTTGGCGGCCTCCGTGTCCCTGCCGGTCTCCGTGTCCGGGTCCTTGCCGGTGTCCGTGTCCGAGCTCTCGTCCGGCACCGCGTCCGAGGGCTCGTCGGACACCGGGTCCGGGATCGCGTCGGCCGGGGCGTCCGAGGGCTCGCCGGAGGCGTCGTCGCCGCCGTCGTGCCGGTCCTCGGGCGCGGTGTCGCGCTTGTCCTCGGGTTCGGTGTCGCGCCTGTCCTCGGGTTCGGCGTCACGCTTGTCGGCGGACGCGGGACCGGGCTCGTCCTCGACGGCGGACGCGGAGGCGGGCTCGTCCTCCTCGTCGGCGGGAGTCTCGTCGGAGGCGGCTTCCGGCTCGGCTTCCGGCTCCTGGCCGGACTCGGGCTTCTCGTCGGCGGCGCCGTCGATGTCACGGGTGGGGTCGGGGTCGGGGCCGGCGGCGGGTTCGGCGGCCTCCTCGTCCGTGCCGGACGCCGCGTCGGACGCCGCGTCGGACGTGTCGGACGTCTCGGACGTGTTCTCGGCCCTCGCGGAGTCCACGGGCTCGCCCGGCTCATCGGCGAGCTCCGCGTCCGCGTCGTCACCCTCCGCGTCGCCGGCCGGCTCGGCGTGGTCCGTGTCCGCGACCGCGCTGTCCGTGTCCGTCTCCGTCTCCGTGTCCGTCTCGTCGTCGTCGCCTTCGCCGTCGGAGGCCGTGGCGTCGTCGTCGGCCCCCTCGGGGCCGTCGTCGCCCCCGGAGCCGGTCGTGTCCGCCGGGGCGGGCTCGTCCCCTCCGGCGACCCACGCGGCCACCGCAGCGCGCAGCCGGGTGTCGCCCTCGGCGTTCTTGCCCCCGGCCGCGCCGTCGGCGTCGGCGGACTCGGAGACCCGCTCCGGCTCCGCCGTGACGGGAGCGTCCGCCGTGCGGGCGGTCTCACCCGAGAGCGCCTTCGTCGAGAACACGGCCGTCGCCTGATCCACCCGTACCGTGGCGGCCCGCTCACGGGCCATCGCCATCCGGGGGTCGGCCGGAGCCGAGCTCTGGGTCGACGTCGCCGCCGGCGCGCCCCACCGCGCCGGACTCGGAACCGACGCCGGGCTCACCCGCGTCGCGTCTGCCGCCGACGCCCACGACACGTGGTGCGTCGACCAGTGGGGGGTCTCGCCCGCCCCCCATGGCGCCGCCCTTCGGCGCGGGCCCCCCCCCGCCCCCCAAACAGTGTCTTATAAAAAAAATACGCAGGCGGCGCTATTTTATGTGTATATATCGGTGGTGGCCGGGTTGTTA
>NZ_JBHYXD010000042.1:21805-73486 GCF_042751995.1 Streptomyces sp. NPDC059371
GCCGCCCGCGCGCCCGCGCGGCGGGGGGGGGGGGGGGGCGCGGGGGGGGGGGGCGGGGGGGCCCGCCCCCCCCCCCCCCCGCCCCCCCCCCCCCCCCCCGGGGGGCCCCCCGGCCCCCGCTTCTGCCGACGACGCCGACGACTCGTGCTGCTTCGACCTGTCGGGGGACTCGCCCGCCACCGATGCCTCCTCCATGCGGCGCGCGCCCTCCGCGCGCCGAAAACGAACCGTCAAACCCTTGAACCGCCGCCCGGACACCGCTGCCCGAACCATGTACCAGTGTCCTGTGCCAGGGCTCGACCCTTGCGGTAGACGAGAACGACATACCTGCCGGTTCCCTCATATTCCGGTCACGTGCTCTCGACAGACCAATGTGAGAGGGGTCACCCTGTCATTCATCCACGCGGGGAGGCATGGATGGGCAAGAGCCGCAGAACAATTCCGGAGGAGCTTCTGCTGTTGGCGTTGGACCCGACCACGGGTACCACCGCGCAGCCGCAGTCGCTCGACCTCGGTCTGGCCGGAGCACAGCTAGTGGAGCTGGCGCTGGCCGGACGGATAGCCCCAGACGGGGATCGTATCGCCGTGGTGGTGCCACGGCCGACCGGAGATCCAACACTGGACTGTGCGTTGGAACTCCTTCGCCGACGCGGAACACCCGTACGCGCGGTCAACTGGATCGGCGGACCCCGCCTGGGGCTCCGCCAGACCTACCTCTCGCATCTGGAGAGGTGCGGCATGGTCCATGCCGTGGCCGGCCAGATGTGCGGGGTCCTTCCGACGACTCGCTACCAAGCGACGGACACGGAGATCAGCCGGGAGATCCGAACCCGGCTGGACAACGCGATCCGCACCGGCGTACCGCCGGACCCGCGGACCGCGGCGCTCGCCGCGCTGGCCCATGCGGTCGGTCTCGGCAAGCACCTGTATCCGGGGAACGAGGGACGCTCGTCCCGCTCCCGGCTGCGGGATCTGATCAGGCACGACCCCATGGGCGGCCTCGTGGCGCACGCCGTGATGGACGTTCAGAGCGGTGTGGCCGCACAGCCTCGCCGCAACCCGGCACCGGTGGGCCGTCCCGCCACCGCCGGAGTCAGGTCCGCACCGGAGCCCGCACGCGGGGTTCCGATGCAACCGCGCCATGGTTCGATGGCGCGCGCCGTGGCGCACTGAGCCGCGGGCCCACGACGGCCCGCGTCCCGCACCGCCGGCACCATCGGCGGCACACAGCACCCGCACCGCCCGCACCGCCGCAAGACACCAGCGCCGCACCGCAGTCCCCATGATCCGGTTCGGGAGCCGCCGGCTCGCGCGGGGTGGCTGAGACCGTACGTCCGGACGACGACACGGTCCCACCGCCCCGCGCGACCGCATCGCGGGGAAGCCCGTCTCCGGGGTCCGGCGCGATCTCGCCGACCCGTCAGTGGAGTTCGGCGGGGAGTTCGGCGGGGCTGTCGGGCATGGCGCAGGGCCGCGTATACACGCCGAATCTGCGAACTTGCGCCCACCAGGCGCATATACGCCGTTTCCCAGCGGTAGAAAGCACCTTGGTGGCAATCTGCTCAACAGCAGATACGCAAAGTACAGGCCCGCAGCCGGAGGTGCACGTCCCGTGGCGTCAAGTGTCAATCCCACCGTCCGGCGGCGCCGGCTGGGCCAGGAGCTTCGGCGGCTCCGCGAGCTCAAGGGCATGACGGCCGAAGAGGTCGCCGAGCGCCTGCTGGTGTCCCAGTCGAAGATCAGCCGGCTGGAGAACGGCAGGCGCAGTATCAGCCAGCGCGACGTCCGCGATCTGTGCGGAGTCTACGAGGTCGAGGACCACCGGATCGTCGACTCGCTGATGCAGATGGCCAAGGACTCGCGCCAGCAGGGCTGGTGGCACTCCTTCGGCGACATCCCGTACAGCGTCTACATCGGTCTGGAGACCGACGCCGCGAGCCTGCGCGTGTACGACCCGCAGGTCGTCCCGGGCCTGCTGCAGACCCGGCAGTACGCCGAGGCCCTGATCGCGGGGGCACTGCCGGAGACCGCGCCGGCCGACATCGACAAGCGCGTCCAGGTGCGGATGAAGCGGCAGGAACGAATCTCCGCCCCCGACAACCCGCTGCGCCTGTGGACCGTCCTCGACGAGGCGGCCCTGCGCCGCGCCGTCGGCAACCGCCCGCTCATGCGCGAGCAGCTCGAATACCTCGTGGAGCAGTCCCAGTTGCCGCACGTCACCGTCCAGGTGATCCCCTTCGACATGGGCGCGCACCCGGGCCTGAACGGCCAGTACGCGATCCTGGAGTTCCCCGACGCGGCCGACTCCAGCGTCGTCTACATCGAGGGCGTGACCAGCGACCTGTACCTGGAGAAGGCGAACGACGTCCAGAAGTACAGCGTGATGTACGAGCACCTTCGGGCCCAGGCCCTGAACGTGGAGCAGTCACGGCAGTTCATCGCGGACCTCGCGAAGGACTACGCCCGCTGATCGGCACGGGGGCGGCCTCCGAGGGCGCCCCCGCCGATGAGCGGCCGGACCCTACACTGTCGCCGCCCCGATGCGGAAGACCCCTATGGAATATGCCATCCAGTCGAGTGAATAGTCGCTTCGTCAGCCGATGTTGGCGAGTAGCGTCGATCACGCCATCGAGCAACGACGTTGGCGCAATCCGGACCGCTGGACTCCTGACGGATCCGCAGTCCGGTGACAGTGCGCCGACGGCTTCATGGCGGCAACTCATCGACGAACGACAGCTTTCTGGAGCGATCATGGCAATTCAGCAGGGCGCCCTCGACACCTGGACCAAGTCTTCCTACTCCACCGGCAACGGCGCCTGCGTCGAGGTCAAGTCCCCGGTCATCTCGGCCCTGGCGGTCCGGGACTCCAAGGTCACCGCCGGCCCCACGCTCGCGTTTCCCGCGGACGCCTGGAACGCCTTCGTCACCGAGGTGAGCCGCGGAGCGTCCGGCCTCGTCTGACCCCTGTGGCCGGGACAACTTCACACGCTGCACCGACAGAGCCCTCTCGTCCGGCCCGCCGTCCTGGCCGAGAGGGCGGGTGCGTGTCAGCGAAGCCGGTCCACGTAGGTGTCCGTTCCCGGGATCGTGGGGATGAACGGGGCCACCAACTCCACGCGGCCCAGGCCCGATTCGGCCACGGCCTCGTCCAGGCCCGTGAAGTGCGCCTCCCAGCAGTCGCGCGGGTCCTCCTGAAGGAACCACAGCAGGGTCAGCCGGGTGTCCACGCCCTCGACCTGCTTGACATAGGTCATCCGGTCGCCCGGGAGCGGAGTCGGACGGAAGACGGTGACGAGGGCGGCGGGTGAGCCCGTCAGCCGCCTGGGCAGATGGCGGGAGCGCAGCCACTCCAGCAACTCCGCCCGCTGCCCGGCGGATTCGGCGTCGACGACCTCGACCACGAGGCCCGCGTAGGGGTGGTCGAGGGCGTGGAAGTCGCGAGGGCCCGCGGCGCCGTCGCGGTAGACGGTGGCCTCGTGGTCCTGGAAGGCCGTGAAGACGTGCGTACGGTCCTGGTAGACGCGGCCGTCGCGGTTCAGCCGCCTGTTGATGCCGACGGTCCACTTCATGTGGTCGTCGTAGCGGCCCTCGGTGACCCAGTAGGTGGAGATGTAGCAGCCCGCGGTGACCGGCTGGGCCACCGCCGACTTCTCGGGGTAGCGCAGGAGCTGGAGGTCGCGGGTGGCCACCCAGCGGCGTCCCGCGTACATCCAGGGCATGGCCATCGCGCCCGCGTAGTAGTGGTCGTCCTCGTACCAGCGGTTGTAGGCGTACTCGTGGCCCGGGTGCGGTTCGACCAGGGTGATCAGGGCGTGGCCCGGGTGGACGCCGTACGGGCCGAGGGCGGCCAGTTCCGCGTAGGTCTCGCTGCGGGTCTCCTCCGGCATGACGAACCCCTTCCTCGGTGGAACGTGCGCGGGACTTCCTTCCTCCGCCGGACGCCCATACTCTGACGCCCCGTCAGACAATGCGCCAGAGCCGAGGAGGCCCCGGATGTCTTTGCTCGCCGGCAGGACCGTCGTGGTGTCGGGTGTCGGAGCCGGGCTCGGCCATCAGGTCGCGGCGGCCGTGGTGCGCGACGGCGGCAACGCCGTGCTCGGGGCCCGCACCGAGGCCAATCTCGCCAAGTCGGCGGCCGAACTGGACCCGGACGGCGCGCACACGGCGTTCCGCGCGACGGACATCACCGACGAGGGGCAGTGCGACGCGCTCGCGGCACTCGCGGCCGAGCGCTTCGGGCGGATCGACGCGGTGGTCCACGTCGCCGCCTGGGACAGCTACTTCGGCGGCCTGGAGGACGCCGACTTCGCGACCTGGCAGTCGGTCATCGACGTGAACCTGCTCGGCACGCTGCGGATGACCCGCGCCTGCCTGCCCGCGCTGAAGGAGCGCGGCGGTTCGGTCGTCGTCATCGGGACGCAGTCGTCGGTCGCCGCGCCGAGCCAGGTGCGGCAGGCGGCGTACGCGGCCTCGAAGGGCGCGCTGACGAGCGCGATGTACTCCCTGGCGCGCGAGCTCGGCCCGTACCGGATTCGGGTCAACACCGTGCTGCCCGGCTGGATGTGGGGCCCGCCGGTCGAGGCGTACGTGCAGTTCACGGCCTACACCGAGCAGGTGCCCGAGGCGGACGTCCTGAAGCGGCTCACCGAGCGGATGGCCCTGCCCGAGCTGGCCACGGACGGGGACGTCGCGGACGCCGCGGTGTTCCTGGCCTCCGACCGGGCGCGGGCGATCACGGGGCAGTCGCTGCTCGTGAACGCGGGCGAACTCATGCGGTAGCCGATACGGCCGGCGACCCCTCTCCCAGGCGCACGGGACCCGCATCCCGTACGGCTGTCGACTTGTCATTGCTGTTGTGGGTCCGACGAAGTGCCCGCTCATGGTGTGGCCCCCGTCACGAACACGACAACAGCCCGGTGGGTAAAGTGGAGGCAAAATCGTTCTGCTTTCTGATCTGTGTTCATATCTGTGACCGTGGAGGGTCTTGACCGCTCCCTCCGAACGGCGGTTCAATCCCCGAAGTCCCCGCTCCCGCACGGGGCGCCCGCCCATGCACCTACCGGCGAAGTGCCGTCCGGTATCTGCAAGTTCACAAGGCGGACCCCTGGAGGGGGCACATGAACGGTCTCGACTGGGCCGTCCTGGTCGCGTACTTCGGCGTGATGACCGCGATCGGTGTCTGGTCCCACAAGCGTGTGGACGATGTCAGCGACTTCTTCACCGCGGGCGGCAAGATGCCGTGGTGGCTGTCCGGCATCTCCCATCACATGTCGGGCTACAGCGCGGTGATGTTCACCGGCTACGCCGGCATCGCGTACACCTACGGCATCACCTCGTACGTCACCTGGGCCCTGCCCATCGCCATCGGCGTCGCCATCGGCGCCAAGGCCTTCGCGCCCCGGCTCAACCGGCTGCGCTCACGACTGCACGTCGCCTCACCCCTCGAATACCTCAAGGACCGCTACAACGTGCAGACCCAGCAGGCGCTGGCGTGGTCCGGCATCCTGCTGAAGATCGTGGACGTCGGCGCGAAGTGGGCGGCCATCGCCACCCTGCTCAGCGTCTTCACCGGCGTCACGCTCACCCAGGGCATCTTCATCACCGGCGGCATCACGGCCGTCTACTGCACGATCGGCGGTCTGTGGGCCGACGCGCTGACCGAACTCGGCCAGTTCGTCATCCAGTTGCTGGCCGGTCTGTCGATGCTGGTCATCGTGCTGAACAAGATCTCCGACCAGGGCGGGCTCTCCAAGGCGCTGGACTCGCCGAAGCTGCACGGTCACGGGGACGGTTTCGCGGGCCCGTATCTGACGGTGTTCTTCATCGCGTACCTGTTCATCAAGCTGTTCGAGTACAACGGCGGCATGTGGAACCAGGCCCAGCGCTACATGGCCACCAAGAACTCCAGGGAGGCCACACGGTCCGCGTTCCTGTCCGCCGGACTGTGGTTCGTGTGGCCGGTCGTCCTGTTCATCCCGATGTGGCTCTCGCCGCTTCTCGTCACCGCGCAGAAGCCGGACGGCTCGGACGCGTACGGCCTGATGACCGAACAGCTCCTGCCGCACGGGCTGCTGGGCCTGGTCGTCGTCGGGTTCTTCTCGCACACGATGGCCATGTGCTCCTCGGACGCGAACGCCATCTCGGCCGTGTTCACCCGCGACGTGATGCCGGTGTTCTCCCGGGCCGCGCGCGCCTGGGACACCCGTGCGGGGCTCATCGCGGGCCGCGTGACCACCGTCGCCTTCCTCGGCCTGTCCATGGCCGTGGCGACCCAGGTCAACTCCCCCGCGTTCAAGGACATCATCACCGTCGTCATCAAGTGGGTGGCGGGGCTGATGGGGCCGATCGCGATCCCGTTCATCCTCGGTCTGCTGCGGCCGTTCCGCAGGTCGGGACCGACGGCGGCCCTGACGAGCTGGGCGTGCGGTCTGCTCGCCTTCTTCTTCGTCAACTACCACCTGGACTTCTCGCAGCGCACGGACGTGAAGCTGGAGTACCAGGTCGCCCTCCCGATGATCATCTCCCTCGTCCTGTACGTCCTCATCGGCTTCCTGCGGCCCGAGGACACCCCGGAGCGGGACGCCGTCATCGAGCTGATCAACACGGACGACGACGGCTCGGCCGCGGCGGCGATCCCGGCACCGGCGGGTGCGGGGGCGGCGGACGGCGCGGTCGGCACGCCGGTGAAGGACTAGGGCGGCTCAGGCGCGGGGGTAGCGGGCGAGCCAGCCAGGGGACGATCCGGCGGGGCCGTGCAGCGCGGGCCCCTGGGTCATCTCCATCGCGAAGTCGTCCGCGAGGACCAGCACCGTGGGACGGCCCTCCAGTTCGGCCAGCCAGGCCGGCGGGAGGGCCGTCTCGCCGTGCAGGGCGCCCAGCAGACCCCCCGTGAGGGCGCCGGCGACGGCGGAGGGCCCGCCGTGGTTCACCGAGAGGCACAGGCCGTGCCGGACGTCCTCGCCGACCAGCGCGCAGTACACCGCGGCGGCGAGGGGCCCCTCGGAGATGCCGCTCACGGCGAGCTCCTGGACCCGCGCGGGAGAGGGCATGCCCTGCCGTACGGCGCCCAGCGCGTGCTGGAGCGCGGCGGCGACCGGCTGGTGCCCGGGCCGGGTCGCGAGCAGCGCGAGGGCCTGCTGTACGGCCGCGTCGAGGTTCTCACCGCGGGCGAGGGCGTGCACGATCACGGCGTACGCCCCCGCCGTCAGGTACGCCGAGGGGTGGCCGTGCGTGTGCGCGGAGCACTCGACGGCGAGCTGCATCACGAGCTGTGGCTCCCAGCCGACGAGCAGCCCGAAGGGCGCGGAACGGCCGGCGGCCTCGGGACCCTGCTCGCCGGGGTTCTTGGGGGCGTCCAGCGTCCCCATGATCTCGTCGGCGAGGCCGAGGAGGCAGGCCTTGGCGGGGTCGCGGCGGGCGTAGAGCCACTCCTCGCGGGCCAGCCAGCCGTCGTCCTTGCGGCGTTCGTCGGGCCCCCAGTCGCTCTGGGTGGCCGCCCAGCGGCGGTAGGCGCGGTGCAGGTCGGAGGGCGGATGCCAGGCGCCGGTGTCACGGCGCACCTGGGCGCGGACGAGTCCGTCGACGCCGAACAGGGTGAGCTGGGTGAGGTGGGTGACGGCGCCGCGCCGCCCGTACGCGGGGGCGGGACCGACGAGACCCTCCGCCCCGTACGTCTCCAGGATCGCCTCCAGCGAGAGCCGGTCGACCGGGGCACCCAGCGCGTCGCCGACGGCGGCGCCCAGCAGTGTCCCGCGGACCCGGCTCCGGAAGTCCTGCTGCTCCCCACGGCCCCAGACGGCACCGGTTGTCGCACCCACCGAGACCTCCTGAGGCACCTGTCCCTACGTCCGACAGCAAAGCACTGTAATCGAACGCGAACGGTCGGTTGAGGCCACGGATCCATAAAGGCCCGGTCGGATCCACGACGGGCGTGATCAGCCGGTGTGGCGCTCCCGGACGGCGTCGCGGGCCGCCGTGACCTCCGCGAGGCGCGGGGTCAGCTCAGCGGTCTCGGCGCCGGGGCAGCGCAGGAGTTCGGCGAGGACGTCCACGAGGTTCGCCAGCTCGTCCCAGCCCGGGTCCAGGGCCAGGAGACCGGTCAGTTCCCGGTCGGCGGCGGTCCAGTCCGCGAGGGCCCAGCCGACGATGCACCGGCCCGACGCGCGGAGCCCGTCCTCCGGTTCCGTGTCCAGCAGCCGCGCCAGCTCCCGCCACCAGGGCTCCGCGGCCGCCCGGCCCCGGAAGCGCCGCTCCGTCATCGCCAGCTCGAAGGTGCCCGACAACGGGGCCTCCCCGCGCAGCCGCTCGGCGAGGTCCCTGGCCTCCTCCCACCGGCCCGTGTGCCGGAAGACCTCGACGTGGAGCTGGTCGCGGTCCGGGACGAGGCCGTCGTCCGGGCCCGGCGCCGGGTCCTCGGCCAGCCGGGCCGCCGCCTCCTCCCACCGGCCGCAGTGGATCAGCAGCTCCACGATCTCGTGGCGTGCCGTGGCCGTGTCCGCGTCCCCGCCCAGGGCGATCAGCCGCTCCCAGTCGGCCAGCGCCCGCTCGGTCCGGCCGGTCGCCCGGAGGACGCGGGCCCGCTCGTCGCGGGCGTGGAAGTAGTCCGGGTCGACCGCGAGGGCCCGGTCCAGCCAGACCAACGCCTCCGCGTGCTCTCCGAGGTCGCGGTGGACCGCTCCCAGGCGGCCCATCGCCGAGGCGTTGCGCGGGTCCCGTTCCAGGAGGCCCCGGAAGACGGCCATCGCCTCCTGGTGGCGGTCCTCCAGGTAGTAGGTGTTGCCGAGCTCGATCTCGATCCAGTCGGCGTCCGGGTCCGCCGCGAGCGCGCGCCGCAGGTCCTCGTACGCGCCGGGCGGGTCCCCGAGGCGGCGCCTCGCCCGCGCCCGCATCACCAGCGCCCAGGAGTACTCCGGGGCCAGTTCGACGGCGCGGTCGAGGTCGGCCAGTGCCTCCGCTCCGTGACCCAGTTCGTGGTGCGACACCCCGCGGCCCGCCAGGGCCGAGGCATAGCCGGGCTCCAGGGTGACGGCCCGGCCTAGTTCCGCGACGGCGTCCTCGAAGCGGCCCGCGAGCCGGTAGGCGTCGCCCCGTTCCGACGCGACCCAGGCGTTCCCGGGTTCCAGGCGGGCCGCCCGGTCCAGGTCGGCGAACGCCTTCTCCCACTCGTCCGTGTCCCGGCGCAGCCGGGCTCTGCGCACGAGCGGCCACAGGAGGTCCCCGTCGATGCTCAGCGCCCGGTCGAAGTCCGCGGCCGCCTCCTCGAACCGGCCGAGGGCGTGCCGGCACACCGCCCGGGAGGCCACCACGTCGGCGTTCGTCGGGTCCAGGGCGACGGCCCGGTCGAAGTCGGCCGCCGCTTCCTCCGTGCGGCCTGCCATGCGGCGGGTCTCCGCGCGTTCGGCGATGATCCAGGCCGTGCCGGGCCGCAGTTCGTCCGCGCGGTCGAAGGCCGCGAGCGCCGCGGGGAAGTCGCCCCGCAACTGGTGGGTGAGGCCGTGGCCGTAGTGCACCCGTGGCTCGTCCGGATCGAGTTCCAGCGCCCTGCCGTACTCGGTCAGGGCCCGCGTGTACTCCCCGGCGATGCGCAGTTCCCTGGCCCGCACCCCGTGTGCGAGGGCCCGTGCAGGACCCTGGAGTTCGGGGCGGGCGAGCAGCAGTTCCATCGCCCGGCCGACCCCGTCCTCGTCGTCGGCGAGGGCCTCGCTCAGCGATCTGCCCAGCTCGCCCGGGACCGGGGCTCCGGCCGCGTCGCCGGCCTCCTGGAGCATCCTGGCCCAGGAGCGCCCGGCCACCGGGTCGGCACGGCAGGCCTCGACCAGGGTGTGCAGCGCGTCGCCCAGTGCGGCGACGGGGCGCGCGCACAGCCGGTGGTACGACTCCTCGAGACGAAGCCGCAGCCACGGTTCGTGCCGCCACACCTCGTCGGGATCCGCCGGCCCCCTGCCCGCCTCGTCGCGCCACCGGCGGAAGAACTCCGCGAGCCGCTCGTGGCGTTCGGTCCAGCCGCGCGGGGAATGACGCCGCTGGAGCCGGAGCATCGCCTCGCGGACGAGGTCGTGGTAGCGGACCCGGTCGCCGCGGCCGTCCACGAAGGGCAGCGCGCGCAGCCAGTCGAACAGCGCGCCGCTCGCCTCGTCCACGTGCTCCTCGTCCGTGCGCTCGACGGCCGCCCGGAACACGTCCAGGTCCAGGCTCCGGGGCAGGGCGCCCGCGAGCGCCACCGCCCGGCGCAGCGGATCGGCTTCCCACTTCAGGAAGCGTTCGACGGCCGTGGCCGAGGGGTCTCCGACGTCCTCGGGATCCGCGGGGCGCTGCTCGGCCAGGGTCGAGACCAGCAGGGGCAGTCCGCCGGTGAGCCGCAGGACCTCGGCGACCACCGGCTCCGAGACGACGCCCTTGCCAGCGAGGAGCCCCCGCGCCTCGGTCTCCGTGAACGGTCCGAGGGGCAGGTCGCTGACGAAGTCGCCGAAGCCGCCCCAGCGGGCGGTGTCGAGGGGGCGCTGTCCGGCGGTCACCACGACGACCGTGGCGGGCAGGGCGCCGTACTCGCGGGTGGTCATCATCGTGTGGAGCCAGCCGTCGAGGAAGGGGCCGGTCCTCTCGTACGTGTCGAAGAACAGGACGATCCACGGCACGGCCGGGGCCGCCTCGGAGAGTTCCGCGACGAGGACCGGGGTGAGCACGGCCTGCGGCGCGAGGACCAGCCGTACGTCCTCCTGGCTGCGCAGCCGGGCGCTGACCCTGGCGTGCAGCCGGTCGGCGCCCTGTGCCAGTTGGGCGGGGTCCATGATCCCGGCGAGGGCCCCGACGCCCGGCACCATCCCGAGCCCCAGCAGGCCGGCCCGCGCCACCGTCAGACCGGCCGCCGAGGGGCCGGGCCGCTCCGCGTCCTGCGGGGCGAGGACGGCGGTCTGCGCCTCGTGACGCCGCTCGTGGTACGCCGCCAGCAGGCGGTCGAGTTCCTTGAACCGGTGCCCCCGCGCGGCGAACTGGCGGCTCATCGCCTCCATCGCCTCGGGCAGCCCGGTGACGTTCTCGTCGACATATGCCGTCAACGCCCCGTGCTCGGCCGCCAGTTGTTCCATCTCACGGACGAGGAACGTCTTCCCGACGCCCGCGTCGCCGTGCACGTGGAACAGGAACCGGTGCCGCTCGTCCTCCGGGGGCAGTTCGAAGTTGGCGCGGAACAGGGCGCGTTCGGCCCCGCGCCCGACGAACCCGTGCCGCCGCCGCTCCTCGATCAGCTCCTGCATGGACGGCCGCGCCCGCACCATGGCCCCGCCCCCTCCCCCGTGGTCCGCCCTGGCCGTCCCCCAGTCTGACGCACCCTGTCCCGGATCGAACGGTGCCGGCCGAACGCGTACGGCGGCCGGAATCGCCTCAGTCCAGCACCGGCAGCAGTTCCGGCAGGTGTCCGTCCGAGGCGGCCGCCGCGCGCCGGCGTTCCTGGGGGACCTCGCCGTAGAGGGTGGTGCGGGGCCTGGCGGGGCGGCCCGCCGCCTCGGCCACCGCGATCAGTTCCTTGACCGACTTGTAGGAGCCGTAACTGGAGCCCGCCATGCGGGAGATGGTCTCCTCCATCAGGGTGCCGCCCAGGTCGTTGGCGCCGGAGCGGAGCATTTCGGCGGCGCCCTCGGTGCCCAGTTTGACCCAGCTCGTCTGGATGTTGGGGATGTGCGGGTGGAGCAGGAGGCGGGCCATCGCCATGACCGCGCGGTTGTCGCGGGTCGTCGGGCCGGGGCGGGCGATGCCGGCCAGGTAGACGGGGGCGTTGGTGTGGATGAAGGGGAGGGTCACGAACTCCGTGAAGCCGCCCGTCCGCTGCTGGATGCGGGAGAGCGTGCGGAAGTGGCCGAGCCAGTGGCGGGGCTGGTCGACATGGCCGTACATCATGGTGGAGGAGGAGCGGATGCCGAGCTCGTGGGCCGTGGTGACGACCTCGATCCAGGTGGCCGCGGGCAGCTTGCCCTTGGTCAGGACCCAGCGCACCTCGTCGTCCAGGATCTCGGCGGCCGTGCCGGGAATGGTGTCCAGGCCCGCCTCCTTGGCCGCGATCAGCCATTCGCGGATGGACAGGCCGGTGCGGGTCGCGCCGTTCACCACCTCCATCGGGGAGAAGGCGTGGACGTGCATGCCGGGGACCCGTTCCTTCACGGCCCTCGCGATGTCGAAGTACGCCGTGCCGGGCAGGTCCGGGTGGATGCCGCCCTGCATGCACACCTCGACCGCGCCGACGTCCCAGGCCTGGGCGGCGCGGTCGGCGACCTGGTCCAGGGACAGCGTGTACGCGTCGGCGTCCGTGCGGCGCTGGGCGAAGGCGCAGAAACGGCAGCCGGTGTAACAGACGTTGGTGAAGTTGATGTTGCGGGTGACGATGTACGTGACGTCGTCGCCGACGGCCGCTCTGCGCACGTCGTCGGCGATCCCGCACAGGGCGTCGAGCGCCGGGCCGTCGGCGTGCAGCAGCGCGAGGGCCTCGTCGTCGGTCAGCTTCGTCGGGTCGTCCGCCGCGGTCGCGAGGGCGGCGCGGACGTCCGTGTCGATCCTGGACGGCACCATCCCGGGGGCCGCGGCCTCCTTCAGGGCCGCCCAGTCGCCGTACACGGTGTCGAAGTCGTCGCGGCGGTCGCCCGTACGGCCCTCGGTGTCGATGGTGTGGTGCAGGTCGGTGCGCCCCGCGGACGTGAAGGCCTCCTCGGGCTCCTGCCAGGGCCGGCCCTCGACCACCGCGTCGGACAGCGCGAGACCGGTCTCCGGGTCCGCGAGAGCCCGTACGTGGGGCAGCAGCCTCGGGTCCAGCCAGGGCTCGCCCCGTTGCACGAACTCCGGGTAGACACAGAGGCGTTCACGCAGTTCGAAGCCCGCCTCGGCCGACCGCTCGCGCAGCAGCTCGATCTGCGGCCAGGGCCGCTCCGGGTTGACGTGGTCGATGGTCAGCGGCGAGACGCCGCCCCAGTCGTCGATCCCGGCGCCGATGAGCCGCCCGTACTCGCCGGCGACCAGGTTGGGCGGCGCCTGGAGGCAGGCGGCCGGGCCCATGATGTGCCGGGCGACGGCGACGGTGGCGATCAGCTCGTCCAGCTCCGCGTCCGGCATCCCGCGCATCGCGGTGTCCGGCTTGGCGCGGAAGTTCTGGATGATCAGTTCCTGGATGCCGTGGTGGGCGCGGGAGATCCGGCGCAGCGCGAACAGGGAGTCGGCGCGCTCCTCGTACGTCTCGCCGATGCCGATCAGCAGCCCGCTGGTGAAGGGGACGGAGGAGCGTCCGGCGTCCTCCAGGACCCGCAGCCGGACGGCGGGCTCCTTGTCGGGGGAGCCGTGGTGGGGGCCGCCGGGCTCGGACCACAGACGGGTCGCGGTGGTCTCCAGCATCATGCCCATCGACGGGGCGACCGGCTTCAGCCGCTGGAAGTCGGTCCACGACATCACACCCGGGTTCAGGTGCGGCAGCAGGCCCGTCTCCTCCAGGATGCGGATCGAGATCGCCCGTACGTAGGCGATCGTGTCGTCGTAGCCGTGCGCGTCCAGCCATTCGCGGGCCTCGGGCCAGCGGTCCTCCGGCTTGTCGCCGAGGGTGATCAGGGCTTCCTTGCAGCCGAGTTCGGCGCCCCGGCGGGCGATGTCGAGGACCTCGTCCGGGGACATGAACATGCCGTGGCCGGCCCGGCGCAGCTTGCCGGGGACGGTGACGAAGGTGCAGTAGTGGCACTTGTCGCGGCACAGCCGGGTCAGCGGGATGAAGACGCTCTTGGAGTACGTGATGACTCCGGACCGGCCGGCCGCGTCCAGGCCCGCGTCCCGCACCCGTGCGGCGGAGGCGGCCAGGTCGTCCAGGTCCGCGCCGCGTGCCTGGAGCAGCACCGCGGCCTCGGTCACGTCGAGCGCGACGCCGTCCCGCGCGCGCCGCAGCGCTCGCCGCATGGAGTTCGCCGTCGGCCCGGATCCGGGAGTCGCGCCCGTCGCGGAGGTCGTCATCCTTCGAGCATACGGTCGAGGTCACCGGGGACAGCGGGACGCGAGGGCATTCCGGCCGCGCGGCATCTGTCGGTCTCCCCGCAAGCCGTCGATTCCCCTGGTGTGCACTCTCGTTCACTGCCCGCTCGCACAGTGGTCCGTGGCACTTCGCATCACTCATGTCACTGTCACACCCGACTCCAGGGGAGCAGCAGTATGTGCGAGGACGACCACGGCATCGGCAGACGCGCTCTGTTCGTGACGGGAGCGGCGGCCGCGCTTACGTTGGGGAGCGTGACCTTCCCCAGCGGTGCGCACGCGGAAGCGGCGGACGACCAGGAGACGCGGACGGTGCGGGGCACCCTCCCCACCGGCTCCCCCGACTTCGTGTATCTCCCGGTCGAGGTACCGGCCGGGGTCGCGGAGATCAGGGTCTCCTACAGCTACGAGCGGCCGTCCGTCCCGGCCGGTACCGCGGGCAACGCCCTGGACATCGGCATCTTCGACGAGCACGGCACGGAGCTGGGCGGCCGGGGCTTCCGGGGCTGGTCGGGCGGCGCGCGCACGGAGTTCTTCATCCGCTCGGACGACGCGACCCCCGGATACATCCCCGGGCCGGTCCGCCCCGGCACCTGGCACATCGCGCTCGGCCCGTACACGGTGGCGCCCCAGGGGCTGGCGTACGAGGTCACGATCACCCTGACGTACGGGAAGCCGGCTCCGGCGCCGGCTCCGGTGTACCCGCCCTCGCGCGCCAAGGGCCGCGGCCGTGCCTGGTACCGCGGTGACTGCCATCTGCACTCCTGGTACTCGGACGGCCGCCGCACGCCCGCGGAGATCGCGGCGCTGGCGCGGGCGGCGGGCCTGGACTTCATCAACTCCTCGGACCACAACACGCATGCCGCGCATCCGCACTGGGCGGACCAGGCCGGCGACGACCTGCTGATCATGCTCGGCGAGGAGGTCACCACCCGCAACGGGCACGTGCTGGCGCTCGGCACGGAGCCGGGGACCTTCGTCGACTGGCGCTACCGGGCCCGCGACAACCGCTTCGGCCGGTTCGCGCGCCGGATCCGTGGGGCCGGCGGGCTCGTGGTGCCCGCTCACCCGCACGCCACGTGTGTCGGCTGCGGCTGGAAGTTCGGCTTCGGCGAGGCGGACGCGGTCGAGGTGTGGAACGGCCCGTACACCCCCGACGACGAAGTCGCCCTCGCCGACTGGGACAACATGCTGGTCGCCTCCGTGCGCGGGGGCCACGGCTGGCTCCCGGCGATGGGCAACAGCGACGCGCACCGCGCCCCCGACCCGGTCGGCTCCCCGCAGACGGTCGTCCTCGCCGACGACCTGACCCGCGAGGCCATCCAGGAGGGCATCCGCGCGGGCCGTTCCTACGTCGCCGAGTCGAAGCTGGTCTCCCTCTCCTTCTCGGCGTCCGGCGCCAAGGGCGAACACGCGGGCATCGGCGAGCGGTTGAGGGTCGCCCCGGACACTCCGGTCACCGTCCGTCTGGAGGCCGCCGGCGCCCCGCGCTGCACGGTCCGCCTCGTCACCGACCAGGGCACGCTGTTCACCAGCGACCCGCTGCCGGTCGCGGGCTCCGGAACGGTCGAGTGGCGTACGACGGCGTCCTACGCGGCGTACGTACGCGCGGAGCTGCGCCACGAGACGGCGGCGGGCCCGGTCCCGGGGGCTCTGGCGGCGTTCACGAACCCGATCTTCCTGGGGGCGTAGCCCAAGGGGAGCGTGAGGGAGACCCTGTTCCCTCACGCCCACCCCTGGCGGCCCTGAGTTCTCCGGCTCCGGCTCTGCCTCTAGTTCTGGTAGACCTTGTCGGTGCCCGCGCCGCCGGAGAGCCTGTCCGTGCCCGTGCCGCCGTGCAGCAGGTCGTTGCCGGTGTTGCCGTAGATCGTGTCGTTGCCGCTGTCGCCGTACAGCTTGTCGTCGCCCCTGCCGCCGTGGACGAAGTCGGCACCGGCGCCGGCGTGGACGACGTCGTTGCCGTCGTCACCGTACAAGTCGTTCTGGTGCCCGGTGGAGGTGCCGGTGAGACTGTCGTTTCCGGGCCCTCCATGGCACGTGGAGTCGCAGTTGGTGAGCGTGTCGTTGCCCGCGCCGCCGTCCGCACCCTCGCCGTAGACGCCCCCGCCGCCGTCGAGGTGGTCGTTGCCGTCGCCCCCGAACAGAACGGTGCCGCCATCGCCCTTGATGACGTCGTCGCCCTTGCCGCCGGAGATCGTGGCCAACGCGCCGGTGGCGGTCACGGTGTCGTTGCCGTCACCGAGGTCGGCGTTGTAGTGGTCCATGTCGCCGGTGCCGCCCACGCCGATCACCGCCGTGCAATCGACGACCTTGTGATCGGTCGCCGACGGGTAGGTGCACTTGTCCGTGGAGAAGGTGATGTTGTAATTGTCGCGGAAGGTGATGCGGAGGTAGTGGTAATCCTCGGAGCCGGCGTCGACCTCCTTCGTGGTGACTCTGAGGTTGTTGGTCTGTCCGGCGGCGGCTTTGTACGAGAATGTGCCGTAGGTAGCGCGGGTGAGCGTGGCTGAACTCGCCGTGGCCGCCTGGGCGGTGGACACCGAGAACAGGCCTCCGCCGAGAGCGAGACCGAGAGCGGCAGTGGCGGAAATTGCCCTTAACGTGCGCATGCGGAAATAACCCTTCGCGGAATCAGTGACGATCGGGCCCGACGAAGAAAAGCGCCGGTGAATTCGCCGTCACCGCTGCCGACGTCGTCACGGCGGTCAGCGGTCGGCGATCGAGTCGTGAGCCCGCACCCACGTGCGGGGCTGCTGTTGTTTCTGGTTCACACGTTCGGACACCGCACCCCGGGCGGGGGTTGTAGCGGAATTCCGCTCAGTTCTCGCGGGCGACCTTGATTTCCCCGCCATTAACCGGCCGGACACCGGCCTGCGGCCTTCCCTTCGGTTTATCGGGCCTCGGCCCCGCCCCCGCACTCCGCCCACAGCAGTTTCCCGCCCCTCGACGCGCCCATCTCACGCAGCACGGACACACCCCACGCGTCGGCGCAGGCCCGTACGAGGTGCAGGCCGCGACCGTGTTCGGCGCCCGCCGGGGGTACGGAGGTGTGGGGCTTCCCGTAACCGGGCGGGACTCTCGGGTCGGTGTCCCAGACGGCGACCGTCAGCCGGTGCGGCTCCGTCGACAGGACACGGAGGGCGTACGGGCCCCGGGTGTGCAGATGGGCGTTGGTGAGCAGTTCGGAGGCCAGAAGTTCGGCGGTGGGGGCGAGTTCGGTGAGGTCGTGCGCGGCGAGGACGGTACGGAGGGTGGCTCGGGCGATACCGGGGGCGCGGGGATCGTGCGGGAGTTGGAGGGTGTAGGCCCACGGCGGCGATACGGTGGCCATCGGAAGTCTCCGATCACGAGAGGGAGGTTGATCTCTTCGTCTCCGGTGCCCAGTGACCTGGCCGCTCCGTCGAGCGGGGTGCTTCTGGGCGGGGCGCCTCGCAACCAGATTAGGGGGCGCGCAAGGATTGTTTTCACTCGTTGACCGGATTCCTTAGGGCTCCACTCTCGTGAGTGACACCCCAACCTGGTGTTCTACAGGGAGAGTTAGGACATGGCAGGCAGGTCTGCTCCAACCGCCCGGCGCACACGGCTCGGTGTCGAGCTGCGCAAGCTGCGCGAGCGCGCAGGTATGACCACCACACAGGCAGCCGCCCTGCTGGGCACAAGCTCTGGACAGCTGAGCAATATCGAGGTGGCTCGGTTCGGAGTGAGCGCGGACCGCGTCCGGGTGATGGCGCGAACGTACTCCTGCACGGAACCGGCACTGGTCGAGTCCCTGGTAGCCATGATCGGTGAACGCAAGCGCGGCTGGTGGGAGGAGTACCGCGAGATCCTGCCGTCCAAGCTGCTCGACCTCGCCGAGATCGAACACCACGGCACGAGGCTCTACGCCGCGCACAGCATGCACGTCCCCGGACTGCTCCAGACCGTCGACCACGCACGTGAGATCTACCGACAAGCCGTCCCCGAGATGTCCCCTCCGGAGATCGAGCATCGGGTCTCCTTCCGGGTGAAGCGTCAAGCGACGCTCTACCGGGACCAGCCGGCCCCGTACCGGGCGGTGATTCACGAAGCGGCCCTGCGCATGAAGTTCGGCGGCCGGGACGTGACGCGCGCCCAGCTTCACCACCTGCTCAAGGTGAGCGACCGCGATCACGTGTCGATCCGGGTCATTCCGTTCGACGCGGGCTCCTACCCCGGTTCGGGCCAGTCGGTGTACTTCGTGTCCGGCCCTGTACCAGCACTCGACACAGCCCAACTGGACCAGTCCCACGGACCGGTATTCATCGATGCCGAAGCACAACTGGCCCAGTACCGGCTGCTCCTCGACCGCCTGGAGTCCGCGTCCCTCAGCCACTCGGACTCACAGGACTTCATCCACAACATCGCCCAGCATCTGTGAAGGGACCCGAAATGCCCGCCACCGCCTGGCAGAAGTCGTCCTACTGCGCCCAGGGCGAGGCCTGCCTCCACGTCGCCGGCACATGGCAGAAGTCCTCCCATTGCCAGGAAGGCGAGGCCTGCCTCCACGTCGCCGGCACATGGCAGAAGTCCTCCCATTGCCAGGAGGGCGACGCCTGCCTCCACGTCGCCGGCGTCACCAAAGCAGAAACGGTCCACCTGACCGAGAGCGCCGACCCCGCCCACTCCATACTCTCGACCACCCCCGCCGCCTTCGGTGCCCTTCTCCGCGTGCTCAAGGGCGACAACCGCGGCTGAACCAAAGGGGCTTCATGGCGTCACGGCGTGTCCTGAGCACCCGACGGGAGGTACAGGTCGGCCACGACGGCCGCGTGGTCCGAGGGCCACACCCCGCCGACCGGGCCGTCCCCGGCCCGCCGTACGGACCGGACGTGCCCGAGGCCGCCGGGGCCGGGCGGCCCGACGTGGACGTAGTCGATGCGTGCGGCGGGGCTGTGCGGGCCGACATGGGCGTTCGCCGGGTCCCAGGTGGCCCGGGGTGCCGTCGGGTCGGCGTACTCCCAGGCGTCGAGGAAGACCTGTCCGGGCACCACGGGGGACGTCTTGTACCCCCCGAACAGACGGATCTCGTCGGAGTCCGGCCAGGCGTTGAAGTCACCCGTGACGACCGGGGGGAAGTCGGTGCCGCCCCGGTGCGCGGCGACGAACTCCGCGAGGGCGGTGACCTGTTCGCGGCGCACGCCCGAGGCGTGGATGGCCGAGGTGAGGTGGGTGGTGAAGAAGGGCACCTCGTGGGTGGGCGTGGCCAGGCGGGCGTGCAGGGCGAGCCGTCCGTCGTACAGCTCCTCGGGGGCGGGCAGCCGCAGCACCTCCTGCGCCACCACCGGCCAGCGGCTCAGCACGGCGTTGCCGACGTCCACCGTGGGATCCCCGATCCGCCGCTGCCAGCGGTCCGAGGCGTCGGAGGCGGCCCAGGTCCAGTGCATCCCGAGCTCGTCCGCGAGCCATCCGGCGAGGTTCTGCCCGCCGCACTCCCACACCTCCTGCAACCCGACCACGTCGGGCCGCAGTTCGCGCAGCACGGCCAGAATGGCTTTCTGCCGCTCCTCCCATGGCCCGAACCGCCACCAGAGGTTCCAGGTCACGACCCGCATCCTCAGCCACCTGCTCCCGTCGCGCGACATCGGGGACCATTGAAACAACTTCCTTGTGCCACACACCAGCCCGGACAGGAGACCCACCGACCATGGCCCGCCTCACCGACCTCAGGTTCCGCACCACGACCGCCTTCCAGCGGCACCTCGTCAACCCGCTCGCACGCCGGATGCCGTTCCAGACGCTCCTGGAGACCACCGGCCGTGTCTCAGGCCTGCCCCGGCGCACCCCGCTCGGTGGCCGCCGCGTCGGCGACGCCTTCTGGCTGGTCTCGGAGTTCGGGGAACGCTCGCAGTACATACGCAACATCCAGGCGGACCCGAGGGTGCGGGTGCGGCTCCGCGGCCGCTGGCACGAGGGCACGGCGCACGTCCTCCCGGACGACGACCCGGTGGCCCGGCTGCGCACCCTGCCCCGGGGCAACAGCGCGGCGGTACGGCTCATCGGGACGGGGCTGCTGACGGTGCGGGTAGATCTGCGGGGGTGAGGCCGCCGGGGGTACCACCGCCGGGGTCCTCGCATCCAGGTCCGGGGGTACCGCCGGAGGCGTCCTCGCATCCCTGTCAGGCATCCCAGGCCTCCGTGTTTCCGCAGGTCATCGCGGGTGGGATGGTTCCACCGTCTCAGGTTGACGGGCTTCTGTTGTCCCAGGCCCACGAGGAATCCCATGCTGTGGCTGTCGCACCGGCCGAGCAGATCGTCCGCTCGGCGGCGCCACGACAACCCGGCCCGCCCGTCCACGGGGGACACCCATGTCCGTCGGTCCGGAGTGCCGGCCGCCGGCGCATGCGACCTCTTCTACGGATCGACGAGGGAACGGGACACCATGAAGACGCCTGCCCGCAGGAACCACAAGAGCCCCAGGGGCTGGAAGTCCTACGCCTTCGGGGCCGCGGCGGCAGTGGCGCTGCTCGCGGCCACGGCGTGCGACCCGGGCGCGGCCGAGGGTTCGGACGGCTCCGAGCCCTCGGCCCAGCCGAGTGCGACGGCTTCGGCGAAGCCGGGCGGTGTTTCGAACGGCGGCGACGGGGCCGGCAGCGGCGGCGGCAGCAGCGCGGGGAACGGTGGCGGCACGGACAGCGGCGGGGGCACGAGCAGCGCCGGCAGCGGTGGCACCACGAGCAGCGCCGGCACCACGGGCGGCAAGGGCACGACGGGCAGCACGGGCACCGGCCGCAGTGGTGGCACCGCGGGCGGCGGCGGTGGCGGGAAGGCGACGATCGCCACCTGCTCCCAGAAGGAGCTCGGGGTGTCCGCCGTGAAGGAGAGGGACTTCAGACACCTTGTCCTCACCGTGCAGAACGCGAGCGACAAGAAGTGCAACCTCTACCGCTACCCCATCGTGAAGCTCGGCGCCGAGGCCCGGTTCACGACCCCCGTGATCAAGGACAGCGACGGGACCCCGGGAGTGCCCGTCACTCTCTCCCCGGGCCAGGAGGCCTACGCCGCTCTGCTCGTCAGCAGCGGCAACACCGGCGAGTACGAGGCGAAGAGCATCACCCTCGGCCTCCAGGGCAGCACGCCCGGCAGCAGCGCGGGCAACCCGATCGACGTCCCCATGCCCGTCAGCACGCTGTACGCGGACAAGAGCCAGCTCGTCACCTACTGGACGACCGCTTCCGGCTTCGCCCTGGACTTCATCATGTCGAAGTGACGGAGCCGGAACCGGACCGGGGCCTCAGCCCGTGTTGGACAGGCGGTCCAGCCATTCGGTGAGCAGGGTCGCCTCCGCGGGGGTGAAGGCGGGGCTCGGGTCCTGGCGGAGCTGTGCGCCGAGGCGGGTCGCGGTGGCCGGGACGGCGGAGGTCCCGGAGCCGGCCGTCCGCGGCTCGGGAGCGGTGGCGTCCGGGGTGAAGACGGAGACGTGCACCGCGTCCCGTACGCGGCGCGACAGGGTCTCGTCCGTGAAGGTCGCCGGGCGGGAGACCAGCATCAGACAGACGCCGACATTGGCGGACATGATCATCTGCGCGGCGAGTTCGGGGGCGAGCCGCAGCTTGCCCTGTTCGGCGGCGCGACGCAGGTCGCCGGTGAGGATCCGGTGGGCCTCCAGCGCCGCGGCGGGCGGGGTGCGCATCGCCGGGGAGTGCATCAGGCGGTAGAGGTTCGGGTTCCGCAGGGCGAACTCGGTGTGACCGTCCCAGCCGTCGCGCAGGTCCTGGACCGGATCCGTGCCGGGGTGCCGCTCCCGCTTCGCCGCCAGGTAGCGCTCCCAGCCGTGGTCGACGACGGCCGACAGCAGGCCCTCCTTGTCGCCGAAGTGGCGGTAGAGCGCGGGTGCGCCGACTCCGGCGGCCTCGCACACGGCCCGGGTCGAGACGTCGCCGTCCGGGGACTTCGCGACCAGTTCGGCGGCCACGGCGAGGATGCGCGCCCGGGTGGTCACGGGGGCCGCGCCGGGGTTCGTACTGTCGCTCATGGCGGTGATCCTGACATCTTCGGCTCTGCGGGCGGAACGGGCGGTGTCAGGCGATGCCGCCGTTGGCGCGCAGGACCTGGCCGTTGACCCAGCGGCCCGAGGGGCCCGCGAGGAAGGCGACGACGGAGGCGATGTCCTCGGGGGTGCCGAGCCGCTCCAGGGGCGGCTGGGCGGCCATCCGCGCGATGGTCTCCTCGTCCTTGCCGTCGAGGAAGAGGGCGGTGGCGGTCGGGCCGGGGGCCACGGCGTTGACCGTGATGTCCCGGCCGCGCATCTCGCGGGCGAGGATCAGGGTCATGGCCTCGACGGCGCCCTTGGTGGCGGCGTACGCGGTGTAGCCGGGGATGGCGAGGGCCAGCACGGAGCTGGAGAAGTTGATGATCGCGCCGCCCGCGCGCAGCCGGCGCGCGGCCTGCTGGTCCACGACGAAAGTGCCGCGGATGTTGGTGCGGTGCATCCGGTCCAGGGCGTCGAGGCCGAGGTCGACGAGCGGGGCCAGGGTCATGACACCGGCGGCGTGGACGACGACGTCGACGCCGCCGAAGGTCTTCTCGGCCGTGTCGAAGAGGGCGGCGACCTCCGCCTCCTCGGCGACGTCGGCACGGAAGGCGACGGCCTGCCCGCCCGCCTCGGCGATCGCCGCGACCGCCTTGTCGGCCTCGGCGGCGTTGCCCGCGTAGTTCACGACGACGGCGTATCCCTCACGGGCCAGCCGCTCGGCACTCTCGCGGCCGATGCCGCGGGACCCCCCGGTGACGATCGCGACGCGCGGGGAGGTGCTCGACTGCTCACTCATGGCGTTGCTCCTTGTCTCGGCCGGGGTGGCGGCGTTCACCATCCCGATGAGAGCAACGCTAACACTGGCGCCGTAGCGCCGCTACCCGAGTCGGCTGCCTCCCGCGGTAACACCGCTATCGGAGCCCGCCACCTCACGCCGTAGCGCCGCTACTGGGCCCGCCACCTCACCCCGGCCACACGATCGCCTGGGTCTCGCTGTACGCGTGCAGGGCGTACGAGCCCACGTCGCGGCCCACTCCGCTCTTCTTGAAGCCGCCGAAGGGGGCCTCCATGTTGCGGCCGACGGTGTTGACGCCGACTCCGCCCGCGCGCAGCCCTCGAGCGACGCGGAAGGCGCGGGCCACGTCCCCGGACCAGACGTAGTCGATCAGGCCGTAGTCGGAGTCGTTGGCCAGGGCGATCGCCTCCTCCTCGTCGTCGAAGGGCAGGACGACGACGACCGGGCCGAAGATCTCCTCGCGGACGACCCTCATGTCCGGTGTGCAGTCGGCGAGAAGGGTGGGGGCGACGTAGAAACCGCTGGGGAGGGAGGGGCGTTCGCCGCCCGACACGACCCGCGCGCCTTCCTTGCGGCCGAGTTCGACGTAGGACTCGACGCGGTCGCGGTGGGCCGCCGAGATGACCGGGCCGACCACCGTGCCCCGCTCGCGCGGATCACCCACCCTCAAGTGGCCCGCGTAGGCGGCCAGTTGCCGGACGAGGAGATCGTGCACACCGCGCTGCACCAGCACCCGCGTCGGCGCCGTGCAGATCTGCCCGCTGTAGAACGAGAAGGTCGTGCCGATGCCCGACACCGCCGAACCCAGGTCCGCGTCGTCGAAGACGATCGCCGCGCCCTTGCCGCCCAGTTCCATGAGCTGGCGCTTCATACCGCGCCCGCACACCTCGGCGATCCGTTGCCCGACCGCCGTCGAGCCGGTGAAGCTGACCATGTCGACGTCCCCGGAGTCGACCGCCGCCTCGCCGGACTCCGCCGTCGAACCGCCGACCACGTTCACCACGCCCGGCGGCACACCCGCGGCTTCCAGCGCCTCGGCCATCCGGTACACCGACAGCGGGTCCTGCGGGGCCGGCTTCACCACCACGGTGTTGCCCATCGCCAGCGCCGGGGCGATCTTGCCCGCCGGGTTGGCCCACGGATTGTTGTACGAGGTGATGCAGGTGACCACGCCGACCGGCTGGCGCACGGCCAGCGCGCCCATCACGGCGGCCCCGCCGAACGGTCCCGCCTCGTTGATCTGCGGCGGCAGCGCGCTCTCGACCGGCTCGGGCCGCGCGTAGCGCCGGAACCGGGCCGCTCCGACCCCGACCTGCATGCCGCGCGCCGTCCCGGTGGTGGCACCGCTCTCCGCCTGCGCGAGATCGGCGTACGGCACGAAGTTGCGCTGGATGACGTCCGCCGCCCGCGCGAGAACGCCGGCCCGCTCCTCGGCGGGCGTGCGCGACCAGGGCCCGAACGCCTCGCGGGCCGCCGCCGCCGCCTCGTGCACCTGGGCCCGGGAGGCCTCGGGCGCGAGCCCGACCACCTGCTCGGTCGCCGGGTCCAGGACCTCGTAGAAGCCGTGCTCGGGCGGCACCCACGCCCCGCCGATGAACAGCCGCTGCCCGGTGCTCCCGGAGGCCGTCACCGGGTGCCCACCGTCCGGGTGTCGCGGCCCGACCGCAGCACCTTCCCCGGCACCGCGCCCGTCACCACGTCGTCGCGGATCGCCTCGACCCCGTTGACCCACACGGCCCGCACCCCGATCGCCCGGGAGTCGAGACGCGGGCTGTCACCCGGCAGGTCGTGCACCAGGGTGGCCTTTCCGGCGTCGATCCGCTCCGGGTCGAAGAGCACCAGGTCGGCGTGGAATCCCACCTCGACGCGCCCGCGGCCGCGCAGCCCGAACAGCCGTGCCGGATCGTCCGTCAGCATCTTCACGGCCTGTTCCAGGGAGGCGAGCCCGCGGCCGCGCAGACAGTCGCCGAGGAACCGGGTGGTGTACGGGGCCCCGCACATGCGGTCCAGATGGGCGCCCGCGTCGGAGCCGCCGAGCAGGACGTCCTCGTGCCGCCAGGTCTCGGCGCGCAGGGCCCAGGAGTCCGGGTCGTTGTCGGTGGGCATGGGCCACAGGACCGTACGCAGCTCGTCGGCCGCGCAGATCTCCACCAGGCACGCGAACGGCTCCTGGCCTCGCTCGGCGGCGATGTCCCGCACCACGCGCCCGGTCAGGCCCTCGTTCGCGGCGCTGTAGGTGTCGCCGACGACGTACCGGCCGAAGTCGGCGAGCCGCCGGAAGACGCCCGCCTCCTTGCTCTGCGCGCGCCCGAGCATCTCGGCGCGGACCCCGGGGTCGCGGAGCTTCGCGATGCGTTCGGGCACGGGCAGCGCGAGGACCGGTCCCCAGCCGGGGATCAGGTTCAGGGCGCAGAAGGTGCCGAGCGACATGTTCATCGGGGTGAGGATCGGCATGGTGAGCGCGACGACCCGGCCGCCGGACTTGCGGGCGCGTTCGCTCGCCTCCAACTGGCGCGGGACGCGCTCGGGGACGGCGGCGTCGATCGTCAGGACGTTCCAGTTGAGCGGGCGGCCCGCGACCGCGCTCATCTCCACGAACAGATCGATCTCGGCGTCGCTGAACTGGTCGAGGCAGCCGGCCGTGATCGCCTCGATCTGGGTGCCCTCGTGCTCGCCCACGGCCCGCGCGAGGGCGAGCAGTTCGGCGGGCCGGGCGTGCCGGGAGGCGACCGGAGCGCCGTCGCCGTCGGAGTGGGTGGAGGACTGGGTGGTGGACAGGCCCCAGGCCCCGGCGTCCATGGCCTCGTGGAACAGCCGCAGCATGGCGTCGAGTTGCTCCGACGTCGGCTGTCCACCCACGGCCTCGCGCCCCATGACGTAACGCCTCAACGCGCAATGGCCCACCATGAAGCCCACGTTGACCGCGATCCGGCCCTCCAGGGCGTCGAGGTAGTCCCCGAAGGTGTGCCAGTTCCAGGGTGCGCCCTCCTCCAGGGCGACCAGGGACATGCCCTCGACCCTGGACAGCATGCGGCGCGTGTAGTCGGCGTCCTCGGGGCGGTCGGGGTTCAGCGGGGCGAGGGTGAACCCGCAGTTGCCGCCCGCGACCGTGGTGACGCCGTGGTTGAGGGACGGGGTCGCGTACGGGTCCCAGAAGAGCTGGGCGTCGTAGTGCGTGTGCGGGTCCACGAAGCCGGGGGCGAGGACGAGCCCGTGCGCGTCCTCGCCGGTCCGGGCCGGCTCGGTGACCGTGCCGATCACGGCGATCCGGCCGCCGCGCAGGCCCACGTCCGCGGTGCGGGCGGGCGCTCCCGTCCCGTCCACGACGGTCGCGCCCTTGATCAGATGGTCGAGCATCGCGGAAGTACCCCCTAGGCGGCTTGGCGGAACCGGGTCGTGCGGTGCACCGGGTCCGTGTCGATCTTCGGAATGACGTGCTCGCCGATCAGCCGGATCGTCTGGAGGGTCTCCTCCTTGGGGACGCCGACGGGCAGTCCGAAGCTGAGCTGGTCGGCACCGGCCTGCTCCCAGCGCTTGCACTGGGTGAGCACCTCGTCGGGGTCGCCGCAGATCAGCAGTTCCTCCTCGATGAGGAGCTCGACGAACTCGGGGGTGTACTCGGGGAGGGTCTCGGGCCAGACGGGGAAGCCCTCGGGGCGCGGGAAGGTGTCGTGGTAGCGGAAGACGAGGGAGGGCAGGTAGTGCAGCCCGCCGCCGACCGCGATCCGGATCGC
This sequence comes from Streptomyces sp. NPDC059371, assembly GCF_042751995.1. Classification (NCBI taxonomy): domain Bacteria; kingdom Bacillati; phylum Actinomycetota; class Actinomycetes; order Kitasatosporales; family Streptomycetaceae; genus Streptomyces; species Streptomyces sp. NPDC059371. The sequence goes on from NZ_JBHYXD010000042.1 coordinate 48,318, forward strand.
CTCGTCGTGGGTGGGCGCGCAGATGGCGGTGGTGGTCACCATCACGTTGTCGTTGACGAAGTCGCCGATGGGCTCGGCGTTCACGACGGCGGTCTTGTACTGCTCCAGGACCCACTCCATGTCGGCGACCTTCTGCACGCTGAAGCCGAGCACGCCGAGACCCTTGCGGGCGGCCATGGCGTACGAGGGCGGCGACCCGGCGGCGTACCACATGGCGGGGTGGGACTTCCCGTACGGCTTGGGCAGGATCTTGCGCGGCGGCAGCGACCAGTGCTTGCCCTGGAAGCCGACGTACTCGTCCTGGAGCCACATCTTCGGGAACTCGGCGATGGTCTCTTCCCAGATCTCCTTGGTGAAGTTCATGTCGGTGATGCCGGGGAGGAAGCCGAGGATCTCGTGCGAGCCGGCGCCGCGGCCGGACCCGAACTCGAAGCGGTTGCCACTGAGATGGTCGAGCATGGCGACCTTCTCGGCGACCTTGACCGGGTGGTTGACCTGGGCGAGCGGGTTGAAGATGCCGGAGCCGAGGTGGATGCGGTCGGTGGCGTGCGCGAGGTAGCCGAGGTAGACGTCGTTGGCCGAGAGGTGCGAGTACTCCTCCAGGAAGTGATGCTCGGAGGCCCAGGCGTACTTGAAGCCGGACCTGTCCGCCTGGATGACGTACTCGGTCTCCTCCATCAGCGCCTTGTGCTCCGCGAGCGGGTCGGTCTCGGCCCGCTTGCCCACGTATCCCTGTACAAAGAGCCCGAATTCCAAGGAGGTTCACCGTCCCCATCCAGTTATCTGACATACCGTCAGATTCATTGAGCCGACTGTTCCACCGTGCGCGGGGACCGTCAATAGCTGACGCGTCGTCAGAGAACGCTCACGCCCGCGAGCCAGCCGCCGTCGATCACGAAGGGCTGCCCGGTGATGTACGAGGAGTCCTCGCCGGTCAGGAACAGGGCCAGCCTGGCCACGTCCTCGGGGCGCCCGATCCGGCCGAGCGGCACGAGCTTGCCGTAGAACGCGTCGAGCGCCTGCGATGCCTCCTCGCCGGCCGCGCCGCCGGCGAGCTGCGCCGGGTTGCTCATGGCGGTGTCGACGGCTCCCGGGCAGACGGCGTTGACCCGGATCCCCTTGTCCGCGAGTTCGAGCGCGGCCACGCGGGTGAGGCCGACGATGGCGTGCTTGGTCGCCGCGTACGCGCCCACGTACGCCATCCCCGTGAGCCCGGTGAAGGACGCCGTGTTCACGATCGTGCCGCCGCCGGCCTCGGCGATCTCGGGCGCGAGCGCCTTGATCCCGAGGAACACCCCGACCTGGTTGACCTGCACGATCTGCATGAACTCGGCCAGCGGGGTGTCGACGAGCGCGTTGAAGCGCAGAATGCCGGCGTTGTTCACCAGCCCGTCGATCCGCCCGTACGCGGCCTTCGCGGAGGCGACCGCCGCCGTCCAGTCCTCCTCCCGGCCCACGTCCAGGTGCACGTAGTGCGCGCCGATCTCCTCGGCGAGTTCCCGGCCCGGGTCGTCGAGCACGTCCGCGACGACCACGCGCGCGCCCTCCGCGGCGAAGAGCCGGGCCTCCTGTTCGCCCTGCCCGCGCGCCGCGCCGGTGATGAGGACGACCCGTCCGTCCAGCTTGCCCATGCCATGACTCCCTAGCCGAGGTGGGGTGCGACGTCCGCGCCGAACGCCGCGATCTGGTCCGTGAGTTCGGCGCGGCTCCTGCTGCGGAACCGCACCTGGATCTGGTGCACGCCCATCGCGCCGTACTCCCGCAGCGACGCCGCCAGCTCCTCGGGTGGTCCGCTCAGCGTGCGCCGCCCGGTCTCCCAGCCGGGCTCGCCGACGTACAGCGGCTCGGTGATGGCGCCGATCGTCAGGGGCTCCGCGACCCCGGCCTCGGCACGCAGTTCCCGCAGCCGGGCGATCTGCCCCGGCAGCCGGTCGCGCGGATCGCCCTGCGGCAGCCAGCCGTCGCCGCGCAGCGCGGCCCGGCGTACGGCGGCGGGCGAGGAGCCGCCCACCCACACGGGCACCCGCTGCTGGACGGGCCTGGGCCGCTGGCCGAGGCCTTCGAAGTCGTACGTCTTGCCGTGGTGGACGGGGAACTCCTCCGGCCCGAGCGCGGCGCGCAGGGCGTCGATCGTCTCGTCGAGGACCGTCCCCCGGCGCTCGAAGTCGGCCCCGACCGCCTCGAACTCCTCCCGTACGTGCCCGGCGCCGACCCCGAGGACCAGCCGGCCGCCCGAGAGGTGGTCGAGGGTCGCGTACTGCTTGGCCGTGACGAGCGGGTGCCGGAGCCCGACGACCGCGACATGGCTGAGCAGCCGGACGCGCTCGGTCACGGCCGCGAGGAAGGCGAGGGTGGCGACGGGGTCGTACCAGATCGTGCTCATGGCGTCCGCGAGCCGGCGCGGTATGGCGACGTGGTCGCAGCTCGCGATGTAGGCGAATCCGGCGCGGTCGGCGGCGCGGGCGATCTCCACGAGGTCGGCGGGACCGGCGGCGGCTTCCCAGGGTTCCGCGTAGATCGTGCTCTGCGACTGGACGGGGAGCTGGATGCCGTACGCCAGCCGCCCTCCGGGCAGGATCTGCATGGGCTCGCACCTCTCATCTGACGGTTCGTCATTTCTCGTGCAGCGCTGCCATGTTCGTTGCCGACGTGTCGTCGGGCAGGAGCCGGACGGATGTCCGGGCGCGCGGTCCCGCAGGGGGCCGGGGCACCCGCGGGGCGCACGGCCCCTCAGCCCGCCCAGAGACCCTCCGCCGTCAGCCCCAGCAGGTCGATCGCGTTCCCCCGTACGATCCGCTCGACGACGTCCGGGGCCAGGTGCCCCATCTGGGCCTCGCCGACCTCCTTCGACTTCGGCCAGGTGGAGTCGGAGTGCGGGTAGTCGGTCTCGTAGAGGACGTTGCCGACACCGATCGCGTCGAGGTTCCGCAGCCCGAAGGCGTCGTCGAAGAAGCAGCCGTACACGTGCTCGGTGAAGAGCTCGGACGGCGGCCGGTGGACCTTGTCGGCCACCCCGCCCCAGCCTCGGTTCTCATGCCACACCACGTCGGCGCGTTCGAGGATGTAGGGGATCCAGCCGATCTGGCCCTCCGCGTACATCACCTTGAGGTTCGGGAAGCGCTCGAACTTGCCGCTCATCAGCCAGTCGACCATCGAGAAGCAGCAGTTGGCGAAGGTGATCGTGGAGCCGACCGCGGGCGGCGCGTCGGCGGAGGTCGACGGCATCCGGCTGCTGGAGCCGATGTGCATGGCGATGACGGTGCCCGTCTCGTCGCACGCGGCGAGGAAGGGGTCCCAGTCGTCGGTGTGCACGGAGGGGAGCCCGAGGTGCGGCGGGATCTCGGAGAAGGCCACCGCGCGCACCCCGCGGGCGGCGTTGCGCCGTACCTCGTCCGCCGCGAGACGGGCGTCCCACAGCGGTACGAGCGTCAGCGGTATCAGACGCCCGCGGGCGTCCGGCCCGCACCACTCCTCCACCATCCAGTCGTTGTAGGCCCGCACCGAGAGAAGGCCGAGCTCGCGGTCGGCCGCCTCGGTGAACGTCTGCCCGCAGAACCGGGGGAAGGTGGGGAAGCAGAGGGCGGACTGGACGTGGTTGACGTCCATGTCGGCCAGCCGCCGCGGCACGTCGTACGAGCCGGGGCGCATCTGCTCGTACGTGATGACTTCGAGCCGGATCTCGTCGCGGTCGTAGCCGACCGCCGTGTCGAGGCGGGTGAGGGGCCGGTGCAGATCTTCGTAGACCCACCAGTCGCCGACGGGACCCTCGTCGCCCGGAGCGCCCATCACGGGAGCGAACTTCCCGCCCAGGAAGGTCATTTCCTTCAGGGGCGCGCGGACGATGCGGGGCCCGGTGTCCTGGTACTTCGCGGGCAGCCGGTCCCGCCAGACGTGGGGCGGTTCGACCGTGTGGTCGTCCACCGAGATGATCCTCGGGAAGGCGGCCCGAGCGTCCGCCGAGGGGCTCTGCGCGGTTTCCGTGGTCTCCATACCGGCCACGGTAGCGCTGATCTGACGGCCCGTCAGCTCCCTGGTGGAGACCCGTCGACTCACCGACGGGCACCCGTCGGACCACCGCCGCCGGCCCGTGCCGCCACCCGCCGAAGGACGCGGCCGGGAGCGGCGCGGAGATGAATGGGCGCGGAAGCATGGGGAGCCCCTGTGGGGAGCCTGTGTGGGGACCGTGTGGACTGCCGCACCACACCTTGTGATCGCTGTCTCGCACGGCTGACGCATCCGCCATGAACAAGGCAAACTGGCCTCGTTGTACTGACAGTTCGGCAGGGGGACAGCGATGGACGGTGTGCCGCGCGTACCGAAGCAGTGGCATCCGGGCCCCGAGGAGCCCGCGGCGTTGCGCTTCAGCGTGCTCGGCCCGGTGCGCGCCTGGCTCGGCGACGATCCGCTGCCGGCCGGGTCACCGCAGCAACGCGCCCTGCTGGCCGCGCTGCTGCTGCGCGACGGCCGCACCGCCACGGCCTCCGAGCTCATCGACGCCCTGTGGGGCGACGAGCCCCCGTCCCAGGCGCTGGCCGCCCTGCGGACGTACGCCTCCCGCCTGCGCAAGACGCTCGGCGCCGAGGTGCTGGTGAGCGAGTCCGGCGGCTACGCCATCCGCTCCCTGCGCGAGGGCGCGCTCGACCATGTGAACGCCCAGGAACTCGCCGCCGACGCCGAGAAGGCGCGCGCGGGGGGCGACCTCTCCCGCGCCCGCGACCTGCTCAGGGACGCCCTCGCCCTGTGGGACGGCGAACCGCTCGCGAGCATCCCCGGCCCCCACGCGGAGACCCAGCGGGCCCGCCTGGAGGAGTGGCGCCTGCAACTCCTCGAATCCTGCCTCGACATGGACCTGGAACAGGGCTTCCACGCGGAGGCGGTCTCCGAGCTCACCGCGCTCACCGCCGCGCACCCGCTGCGCGAACGCCTGCGGGAACTGCTGATGCTGGCGCTGTACCGCTCCGGCCGCCAGGCGGAGGCCCTCGCCGTGTTCGCGGACACCCGGCGGCTGCTCGCCGACGAGCTGGGGGTGGACCCGAGGCAGGGGCTGAAGGAACTCCAGCAGCGCATACTCCAGGCGGACCCGGGCCTCGCGGAACCCTCCGCCCCGAAGGCGGAACCCGTCGTCGCCCTCGTCCGCCCGGCCCAGCTGCCGGCGACCGTCACCGACTTCACCGGCCGGGCGTCCTTCGTTCAGGAACTGAGCGACGTCCTCGCCGCGGCGTCCTCCGAGGAGGGCCGCGTCATGGCCGTCTCGGCGCTCGCGGGCATCGGCGGCGTCGGCAAGACCACCCTCGCGGTGCATGTGGCCCACCAGGCCCGCGGGGCCTTCCCCGACGGACAGCTCTACGTCGACCTCCAGGGCGCCGGATCACGGGCGGCCGAACCCGAGACGGTCCTCGGCGCCTTCCTGCGGGCCCTCGGAACGGCGGACTCCGCGATCCCGGACTCGCTGGAGGAACGCTCGGCCCTCTACCGCTCCGTCCTCGACGGCCGCCGCGTCCTGGTCCTGCTGGACAACGCCCGCGACGCCGCCCAGGTGCGGCCGCTGCTGCCCGGCATGGAGGGCTGCGCCGCCCTGGTGACCTCGCGCATCCGGATGGTGGACCTGGCGGGCGCCCATCTCGTCGACCTCGACGTGATGTCCCCCGAGGAGGCGCTGCAGCTCTTCACGAAGATCGTGGGGCAGGAGCGGGTCGCCTCCGAGCGGGAGGCCGCGCTCGACGTGGTCGCCGCCTGCGGCTTCCTGCCCCTGGCCATCCGCATCGCCGCGTCCCGGCTCGCCGCCCGCCGCACCTGGACGGTGTCGGTGCTCGCGGCGAAGCTCGGCGACGAGCGCCGGCGGCTGGACGAGCTCCAGGCCGGCGACCTGGCCGTCAAGGCCACCTTCGAACTCGGCTACGGCCAGCTGGAGCCGGCCCAGGCGCGCGCCTTCCGGCTGCTGGGTCTCGCCGACGGCCCGGACATCTCGCTCGCGGCCGCGGCGGCGGTGCTCGACCTCCCGGCCGAGGCCACCGAGGACCTCTTGGAGTCCCTCGTCGACACCTCCCTCCTGGAGTCGGCCGCCCCCGGCCGCTACCGCTACCACGACCTGGTCCGCCTCTACGCGCGTGCGTGCGCCGAACGCGACGAACAGCCCCCGAGCGAGCGGGCCGCGGCCATGTCGCGGTTGCTGGACTTCTACCTGAGCACGGCGGCGGGGGTGTACGCGATCGAACGCCCCGGAGACCGCCTGGTGGACCACCTGGAGCCGACGGCACACACGGGCCTGACGTTCGAGGACCGGCACCGGGCGCAGGACTGGCTGTACTCGGAGGCGATCTCGCTGCTGGCGTGTGTCCGGCAGTCCACCCAGGACGGATTCCTCCGGCGCTCCGTCGACGCGCTGTGGGCCTCCGTGGACCTGGCGGAGTCCGGCACGAACTCCAAGGCGTACGAGGGGGTCGCCGCCGCGCTGCGGGAAGCGGCCCAGGAGGCCGCCGACGCGCACGCCGAGGCGCGGGCCCTGGTCACGCTGGCCTACGTCCACTACTACACCGGACGCTTCGAACCCGCCCGCGAGGCCGCCGCGCAGGCCCTCGAACTGGCCGCCGAGACGGACCACCTGACGAGCTGCTGGGCCTCCAACACCCTGGGGGTGATCGCCCTCTTGCAGAACCAGTACGAGGACGGCGAGGCGCATCTGACCCGGGCGATCGAGAGCTTCCGGGCCTGCCACGACCGGGCCGGCGAAGCCAGCGCGCTGTGCAACCTCTCGCGCATCCACCTCGCCACCGGGCGCACCGGCAGCGCCGTCTCGCTGGCCCAGCAGGGCACCGACATGTACGACGACATGGGTCACGCCCTGAAGGGCGCCAACGGCCGTTACGCGCTGGGCCTCGCCCTCACCCAGAGCGGCCGCCTGGCGGAGGCGACCGACGTCCTCGGCGAGGCACTCGCGGTGTTCCGCAACAGCCGCCAGCGGCTGTGGGAGGGCATGTCGCTGTTCCGCCTCGCGGAGGCCGATCTCGCCGCCCAGCGTCCGGCTGCCGCGGCGACGAACGCCGAGACGGCCCTGACGGTGCTGCGGGGCATCGGCGGCGAGTGGCGCAGGGGTAATGTCCTCATCGTGCTCGGCCAGGCGCTGAACGCGATCGGCCACTCCGGCCGGGCCCAGGTCTGCTGGCGCGAATCCCTCGACATCTTCCAGGCGTTGGGGTCTCCGGAGGCCGCCACGGTCAGGGCGCTCCTGAACCCGATGGCGGTTGCCTAGGGCTCATTGGCGTTCGCACACCGGGGCGTTCATCGTTCGTTTATCGCCACCCGGCAGTCTCTGTGTTGTCGATCCGTCGCGTCGGGGGGCAGACGGGACGACCTGAGGCCGTAGCACTAAGGTAATCGGCCCCGAGTGCCCGTCCGGCGGCCCACGGGGGAGCTGCCGGACGGGCTGCTCCAAACAACGCACCAAGACTGTCAGGGGGACAGCCACCATGAGCGACACCAACAGCACCGACAACATCCACGCCACGGACGAGCCGACCGGCGGGACCTCCACAGACAACATCCACGCCACGAGCGAGCCGCTCACCGGCAAGAACCCGATCACCAAGGACGACGGCACCGGCGACGCCTCGACGGACAACATCCACGCGACGGACGAGCCGGTCTAAGTCCCACCTGGGGGGGCGGACTTACACCACACGGGGATCGACCGCGGCGGCGCGGAGGGGGGGGCCCCGCGGTCGCCGTGTGTCCGGGGCCGGGCGCCCGGCTCACCGCCTTCGCAGCTCCCCCTTCACCACCTTCCCGCTCGCGTTGCGTGGCAGTTCGGGGACGAAGGTGACCGTGCGCGGGACCTTGTAGTTGGCCATTTCGCGGCGGGACCAGGTGATCAGGTCGTCCGCCGTGAGGGTGGAGTGCGGGCGGCGGACGACGTAGGCCCTGCCGACCTCGCCGAGGCGGCTGTCCGGGACGCCGACGACCGCCACGTCGGCGACATCGGGATGCAGGCCGAGGAGCTGCTCGATCTCCGCGGGGTAGGCGTTGAAGCCGCCGACGATGAACATGTCCTTGATCCGGTCGGTGATGCGGAGGTTGCCCCCGGGATCGAGGACGCCCACGTCGCCGGTGCGCAGCCAGCCGTCCGGCGTCAGGACCTCCGCCGTTGCGGCCGCGTCCTCGAAGTAGCCGCTCATCACGTTGAAGCCGCGGACCAGGACCTCGCCGGGGGCTCCGGGGGCCGCCGGGGCGCCCGAGGCGTCCACGACCCGCACCTCGGTGTCCGGGATCGCCCGGCCCGAGGTCGAGGCGATCACCTCCGGCCGGTCCCCCCTGCGGCACATGGTGACGATGCCGCTCGCCTCGGAGAGGCCGTACGCCGTCAGGACGGTGTCCACGCCGAGTTCCGTGCGCAGGCGCTCGACCAGCCGCAGCGGGACCACGGCGGCGCCGGTGACCACCAGCCGCAGCGCGGAGAGGTCGTACGTGTCCCGGGCGGGGTGGTCGAGAAGGGACTGGTGCAGGGTGGGCGGGCCGGGAAGGACGGATATGCGTTCCGCGGCCACGTTCGCGAGCACCGTGTCCACGTCGAACACCGGCAGCGGCACCATCGTCGCCCCGCGCATCAGACAGGCGATGATCCCCGCCTTGTAGCCGAAGGTGTGGAAGAAGGGGTTCACGATCAGATAGCGGTCGCCCTCGCGCAGACCGGCGAGGTCGCTCCAGATCTCGTAGCCGCGCAGGGTCTGCGCGTGCGTGATCAGGGCGCCCTTCGGCCGGCCCGTGGTGCCCGAGGTGAAGACGATGTCCGAGGGGGAGCCGCCCGACACGGCCTCCCCGCGACGGCGCACCTCGTCGCGGCCGACACCCTCCCCGTCCGCGAGGAAGTCCTTGAACGTACGGAAGTCGGCGGGGGCGTCGTCCGCGAGGACCACCACCCGCTCCAGGTGCGGAAGGCCGGGGAGCGGGCCGGCGCCGGGTCCGGGGACCGCTCCCCCGGCCGCTTCCCCGGGCTCCCCCGCCGCCCGGCGCAGCGAGGCCACGTACGACGTGCCGAGGAACGTGCCCGTCACGAAGAGCAGCCTTGCCCGGCTCCTGGCCAGGACGTACACCGCCTCGGCGCCCTTGAAGCGGGTGTTGAGGGGGACCAGGACCGCCCCCGCGGACACCGCGCCGAGGGCGGAGACGATCCAGTCGAGGGTGTTCGGGGCCCAGATCGCGACTCGGTCGCCGGCCCGGACGCCGCTCGCCATGCAGGCGGCCGCGGCGCGTTCCACCCGTGCGCCCAACTCCGCGTAGGAGACGCGTGTCCGGCCCTCGACGACGGCCTCGCGGTCCGCGAAGCGGGCCGCCGCCGACCGAACGAGACCGGGGACGCCGCCCCACTCCAGGTCACCGCGCATCGTGTACCTCCCGCTGGAACACCACTAGCTGACTGACCGTCAGATTAGCTGTAGCCTGACGGACTGTCAGCAGCCGGGACCGTGTGCGGAGGTCACCCATGCCAGGGCTCAAGGACGCCACAGCCGTCGTCGGAATAGGGCAGACCGCCTTCGCGAAACGACTCCCGGAGTCCGAGAAGACGCTGGCCTGCCGGGCGGTCCTCGCCGCCCTCGACGACGCCGGCATCGCGCCCGCGGAGGTCGACGCCCTCGCCTCCTACACCATGGAGGAGACCGACGAGGTGGAGGTCGGCAAGGCCGTCGGGCTCGGCGACCTCACCTTCTTCAGCAAGGTCGGCTACGGCGGCGGCGGTTCCTGCGCCACCGTCGCGCACCTGGCCGCCGCCATCACCGCCGGCCAGGCGACGGTGGGGGTGGCCTGGCGCTCGCGCAAGCGGGGCAGCGGCCCGCGCCCCTGGAAGAACACGGCCGTCCAGCTCCCCACCCCGGCCCAGTGGACCCGGCCCTTCGGACTGCTGCGGCCCGCCGACGAGATCGGGATGCTCGCGCGCCGGTACATGCACGAGTACGGGGCCACCCGCGACCACCTCTTCAACGTGGCCCTGGCCTGCCGCAACCGCGCCAACCAGAACCCGGCCGCGATGATGTACGAACGCCCGCTGACCCGCGAGATGTACATGACCGCCCGCTGGATCAGCGAGCCGCTCTGCCTCTTCGACAACTGTCTGGAGACGGACGGCGCGCTCGCCTGCGTGATCGTGTCAGCCGAGCGGGCCCGCGACTGCCGGCAGCGGCCTGTGTACGTCCACTCCGCCGCGCAGGGCCTGCCCGCCCAGCACCACGGGATGGTCAACTACTGGAACGACGACCCGCTCACCGGGCCCGCCTGGACCGCCGCGCGGCATCTGTGGAAGCACGCCGACCTCACCCCCGAGGACGTGGACGTGGCACAGATCTATGACGCGTTCACGCCCCTGATACCCCTCTCGCTGGAGGGATACGGCTTCTGCGGGCGCGGGGAGGGCGCGGCCTTCACGGAGGGCGGCGCGCTGGAGATCGGCGGACGGCTGCCGGTCAACACCGGGGGCGGCGGGCTCAGCGAGGCCTACGTTCACGGCTTCAATCTCATCAACGAGGGCGTGAAGCAGTTGCGGGGCACGAGCACGGCACAGGTGCCGGGAGCGGCGACCTGTCTGGTCACAGCGGGGGAAGGGGTCCCGACCTCCGCACTCCTGCTGAGGAGCTGAGGAGCCGGGATGGCCGACATGACAGAGACGACCGAGGCAGGCGTGAGCATCCGGGCCGGCACGATCGGCACGGCCGGCGAAGGCGTGCGTACCGGGGCCGACGGGAGGGACGGCGGGGACGGAACCGAGGAGCCCCTGCTGTCCCCCGTCCCCGACGACGACGGGGCGCCCTTCTGGGAGTACGCCGCCCGGGGCGAACTCCGCGTCCAGGCCTGCGCCGACTGCGGTGAACTCCGCTTCCCGCCGCGCCCCTGCTGCCCGCACTGCCACTCCTTCGCCGACGAGTGGCGCAGGATGAGCGGGCGGGGCCGGATCTGGTCGTACGTCGTCCCGCATCCGCCGCTCCTGCCCGCCTACGCCGCGCTGGCCCCGTACAACGCGATCGTGGTGGAGCTGGACGAGGCGCCGCGGATACGGCTGGCCGGGAATCTGGTCAGCGGGCCGGACGCGCCCATCGGCTCCGTTCCGGCGGGGCGGCTCCGGATCGGGGCCCGGGTGCAGGCGGTGTTCACCGAGGTGAACGGCGTGACCGTGCCGCGCTGGGTCCTGGAGCGGGCGTGAGCGGGGAGGCGGGAGGCGGCGGGCTCGTGGTGAGCGTCGACAAGGACGCCGGGGTCGCCGTCCTCACGCTCGACCGGCAGGACCGGCTCAACGCCATCGACCTCCCGACGGCCGCCGAACTGGTCGCCGCCTGGCACGAGTTCCGGTTCGATGACACCGTACGGGCGCTCGTCGTGACCGGCGCGGGACGACGGGCCTTCTGCACCGGGATCGACCGCGGCGCCGAGGTGCCGCAGCCGGGCTCCCCGTACATGGTGGACGATCCGCTCGCCGCGATCGGGCCGAAGGCCAACGGGCTGTGGAAGCCGGCGATCGCCGCCGTGAACGGGATCGCCTGCGGCGGCGCCTTCTACCTGCTGGGCGAGGCGGAGTTCGTCGTCGCCGACGAGGAGGCCACCTTCTTCGACCCGCACACGACGTACGGCATGGTCAGCGCGTACGAGTCGGTCTATCTCGCGCAGCGGATGCCGTTCGGGGAGGTGGCGCGGATGGCGCTGATGGGGACCGCCGAGCGGGTCTCAGCGCGCCGTGCGTACGAGGTGGGGCTGGTGTCCGAACTCACGGCGCCGGGCGAGGCGTTGGCGGCGGCCGTCGCGTGCGCGGCGGTCATCGCGTCCTACCCGTCCGAAGCCGTCCAGGGGACGGTGCGGGCACTGTGGTCGGCGCAGGAGGCGACCCGGGCGGCGGCCCTGGCGCACGCTCCGCAGCTCGTCTCCCTGGGGAACCTGCCCGCCGAGCGGCAGGCGGAACTGTTCTCGGCACGCAGGCCGGGATTCCGGCTGCGCTGAGGGCCCGTCGACGGCGGCCGGCCGAACGCCGCTCCCGCCGGACCGGAGGAACCGGACCGGAGGAACCCTCGAACCGCACCGGAGCGGGCCGGACCGGCGCTCGCTCCCTGTGGCGGGCCGGTCACGCGGGGCGTAGCCTCGGCAGCCGGAACGGCTTCCGCAGGCCGTCCGCGTGTACGACGGCCGCCGTCCGGAGACCCTTCCGTGCCCGGTACGGCGGCCGTCACAGAGGCTCGGGCACGGTGGCGTCACGGAGTTCGGGCCCGGTGCCGCGGCGGACGGTGTCAGCCCGTCACGACGCCCGGGCGCCTCACGTGGTGCGAGCGCACCTCACGTGGTGCGAGCGCACCTCACGTGGTGCGAGCGGTCCCGGTGCCCTTCTCCGCGTCCAGCGCGTACACGCAGCGGTCCTTGCTGCACGCGTACACGACACCGTCCTTGACCACGGGCGCCCCGGTGATCTCGCCGCCGGTGGCCAGCTTCCAGCGCAGGCGCCCGTCGTCGGCCTTCAGCGTGTACAGGAGATGGTCCGTGGAGCCGAAGTGGATACGCCCGTCGGCCACCGCCGGAGCGCCCACCAGGTCGCCCCCGGCCTGGAATCTCCACTTCGGGGTGCCGGTGACGGCGTCCAGCGTGTACAGGCCCTTGCCGCTGCCCACATGGACGTGTCCGGCGGCCACCAGGACCGGCTCGGTGGAGGCGCGGGACTCGGTGGCGATGCGCCAGCGGTCGCGGCCGTCGGTCGCGTCGAGGGCGTACACCGTGCCGAGGTAGTCGGCGAGGTAGACGCCGCCGCCCGTCACCGCCGGGCCCGGGGCGAAGGTGGGCGGGCAGAGGAAGACCGCCGGAGCCTCGAAGTGCCAGCGGACGTGACCGCTGGCCACGTCGATGGCGAGGACGCGGGTGCCCGCGGAGATGTAGACGTAGCCGTCGGGGGCATGGGTGATACGGACCGGGACGCCGCTGCAGGAGGCCGCGTCGCCGATCGGGTACGACCAGCGCTCCTCGCCCGTACGGGCCTCCAGGGCGCGCAGCCGGGCGTCCTTCCAGACGTACACCGTGCCGTCGTGGATCGACGGACCGGACTCCGGGGACTCGAAGTCCGTCTGGGCGCCGCTGATCTCCCAGAGCTTCTGTCCGTTCGCGGCCTCCCACGCCTGGACGCCGCCGCCGCGGGTGCCGGTGAGAACCGTTCCGCGGTCGGCCTGGAGGGAGTAGACCCAGGCGTCCGTGGACAGGCGCCACAGGTCCGCGCCCTCCCTGGCTTCGAGCGCGTACAGCGTCGGCCCGTCGGAGGCGTGGATGCGGCCGTCCGCCACCGCCATCGACCAGGCCACGTCACGCGTCTTGAAACGGCGCCGGCCGGTCGCCACGTCGAGGGCGTGGACCTCGAAGGAGGTGACGTAGACGAGGTCGTCGGCGACGGAAGGAGTGCCCCATACGTCGTTCGACATGCGGAAGCGCCAGGGACGCCAGCCCGCCGGCGCGTCGGGCGCCGGGGGTGCGACCGTGGGCACGGGCGCCGGTTCGGCGCCGTTCACGCCGATGCGCGGCCGGGACCAGGACGCCGCGAGCCCGGCTTCCGGCGGGGGCGCCTTCACGGCCGCCGCACGGGCGTCGAGGACCCGGGGGCCGGGACCGATGGGCACCTTGCCGCCCGCGAGGCGCACGGGACCGGTGTCGGGCGCCCCCACGGGCACCGGGGCGTGCGACGGAGGCGGGGGCACGGGACGCCCCCCGCCGCTGCGACCGCTTCCCCCGGCCGGCTGCTTGACCGGCGGACGGCCGCCGCGGCGCGTCTCGATCAGACCCACCGCGCGCTCGGGCAGCCAGGCCGAGGCCGTACCGCTGTCGTCGGAGCCGGAGCCGAAGAGGTGGGGTGCGAGCTGGGCCTGGAGGTCGGCGGGGTTGGGGCGGGCCGTGGCGTCCATCTGCATGCAGGACTCGATGAGCGGGCGCAGCTCGTCGGGCAGGCCTTCGAGGTCCGGACCCTCACGGAGCAGCATGAAGACCGTCTCGACGGGGTTGGCGCCGTGGAAGGGGGCGTGTCCGGTGGCGGCGAAGACGAGCATCGAGCCGAGCGAGAAGACGTCGCTCGCGCCGGTGACGCTGCGCGAGTCCTTCGCCTGCTCGGGAGACATGTAGGCGGGGGTGCCGACGGCGACGTTGGTCATGGTCAGACGGGTGTTCGAGACGCCGGACGCGATGCCGAAGTCGATCACGCGCGGCCCGTCCTCGACCACGAGGACGTTCGACGGCTTCAGGTCGCGGTGGACGAGTCCGGCGCCGTGGATCGACTGCAGCGCCTCCGCGACACCCGCCGCCAGCCAGCGCACGGCCTGGGCCGGGAGCGGCCCGCACTCGTTCACTATCTCTTCGAGCGAGGGAGCGGGCACATAGGCGGTGGCCAGCCACGGAACGGCGGCGCGGGCGTCGGCGTCGACGACGGCCGCCGTGTAGAAGCCCGACACGGCACGGGCCGCCTCGACCTCGCGCGAGAAGCGGACCCGGAACAACTGGTCCTCGGCGAGTTCGGTCCTGACCGTCTTGATCGCCACGCGCCGGCCCGAGGCCGAGCGCGCGAGATAGACCAGCCCCATGCCGCCGGCACCCAGCCGTCCCAGCACCTCGAACGGCCCGATCCGGCGCGGATCGTGCTGCGTCAGCTGATCCACCACTTGCCTGCCACCTCCCCGTACGGGTCACGTCATCCACGTATGAACGCGGCCCAGTGCAGCGTCTCACCACCGCACCGCCATGGCGGCACGCACCCCGATTCTTCCTGGCCGAGCCGCCGGTTGCGAACCCGGGGGCGGATCGGGGTGTCTTGTGACAAAACAACCGCCCCGGCAGAAGTACGGCCGCCAGGGCTCCATGGTTCAGGGCCGAAATGCGCCCCTCACCCCAGAAGTACCCCGCTCCGGGCCCCGGAAGTGCCGTCCCTCACGTCGAAAAGGCGTGCCCCTCCCCGCAGAAGCGTTTCGGCCTTTGCGGGTGAAGTACCCCCGGAATCCTTCAACGTTGAAGGACCCTCACCCCCGACGCGGCGTCACGGCTGGTCGAGGCACCTTCACCGTTCGAGCACCGCGAACGACGCACCCTGATTGTCGCTGACGACGGCGACCCGCCCGTACGACGTGTCGAAGGGTGTCACCTGAACACGGCCGCCGAGCCTGTTCACCGTCCCGAGTGTCTCCTCGCAGTCCTCGACTCCGAAATGGACGAGGAAATGGGGCGGCATCTCGGCCGGGAAGACGCCCGTCACGGGAACCCGGCCGAAATCGGGGGTCGCGTCGGGCCCGAACAGCGCGTCGTGGAACAGGGCGCCGTAGAAGCGGTCGACCGTCGCGGTGTCGCGCGCGTACAGCTCGGCCCAGCAGAACGCGCGGCTCTCGTGCCGCTTGGCGAAGCCGGCGTGCGTGCCGGGCTGCCAGAGGCCGAAGACGGCGCCCTCGGGGTCGGTGGCGAGGGCGGAGACGCCCAGCTCGCCGGACAGGCCCACCGCCGTGGGCACGGCGATGATCCGGCCCTCCGCCGCCACGATCCGCCGGGTGAGCGCCTCCGCGTCCGGCGTCGCGAAGTACACCGTCCACACGGTGGGCATCCGCCCGTCGAGTTTGGGCGTGAGCGCCGCGACCGGCTCACCGTCCAGCTCCGCCCAGCCCTCCGGGCCTGACTCCTCGGGGAACGTCCAGCCGAAGAGCTCGCCGTAGAAGCGCTTGCCCGCCTCCACGTCGGGGAGCTGGGCGTCGACCCAGCAGGGCACACCCTCGGAGAACCCTGCGACAGCGGCTGATTCGGCCATGCGGCCAAGCTAACGGCCCTTCCGGCATCCCGCAGAGCGTACGCACCTGCCCCGGTGACGCCCCGTCCCTGCTCAGGGGCCCCGCGCGGGGATCCGGGGGCCTGCCCGGCGCTGTTCCCGGGGCGTTCCCGGCAGCCCGCCGTTTACAGTTCCCGGCGCGTTCCCGGCGGCCTGCCCGGGGCGTTCCCCGCCGCCTGCCCGGCGCTGTTCTCCGGGCGTTCCCGGGCGCCTTCGGCGAAGGTGTCCGTAAATCTGCGGAAGCCCTGCCGAGCCCCTCGTCGAAACCGGTCCGAACCCGCTCCGAACCCGCTCCGAACCCTCTCCGAACCCCGGCGATGTACGGCCGCACCCCATTTGCAGTCGGCCGAATCGCGCTCCGATCACCCCTCGGTAAGCTGACGGCATGACAGGACAAGTGCGTACCGTCGACGGCCGCGTGGCCGGACGGCGCGGGCAGGCGACCCGGCAGAAGCTGCTCGACTGCCTCAGCGAGATGCTCAGCTCATCGCCCTACCGGGATGTCAAAGTCATTGACGTCGCCCGGAAGGCAGGCACTTCACCCGCGACCTTCTACCAGTACTTCCCGGACGTCGAAGGCGCCGTCCTGGAGATCGCCGAGCAAATGGCCGCCGAGGGCGCCGCGTTGACCCAGTTGCTCGAAGGCCGTTCCTGGGTCGGCAAGGCCGGCTGGCAGACCGCGCAGGAACTCGTCGACGGCTTCCTGGAGTTCTGGCGGAAGAACGACGCGATTCTGCGCGTCGTCGATCTGGGCGCCGCAGAGGGAGACAAGCGGTTCTACAAGATCCGCATGAAGATCCTGAACTCCGTCAACAACTCCCTTACGGATTCGGTCTCCGAGCTCCAGGCCAAGGGCAAGGTCGACAAGGAAGTGAACCCGGCCGCGATGGCCGGTTCCCTCGTCGCCATGCTCGCGGCGGTCGCCTCGCACCAGAAGGGCTTCCAGACCTGGGGCGTCAAGCAGGCCGAACTCAAGCCGAACCTCGCGCTGTTGGTGTATCTGGGTGTGACCGGGAAGAAGCCGACGAAGTAGCTTCCCGCGTCTGAACGCCCCAGCTCCTGTCATGCGGGCGGCAGTTCGTTCCGGAGGAACACTCCGGTGGACTGCCGCCCGCTGCGCTGTGCGGACACCGAGGACCCGCCGGCCCCGCGACCCCACCGGACCGCCCGCTCAGCCCGGCCGGCTTCTCGGCCCGGCCGGCTTCTCGGCCCGGCCGCCCGCTCAGTCCGCCCGGCCTTCACCCTCCGCCGGTTCGGCCGGCACGGCGCGGCGCACGATCCTGAAGAGCCGTATCTCCCGGTCCACCCGGGCCTGATAGGTGGCGTACGGCGGCCAGAACGCCAGCACGGTCTTCCAGACCGCGTCCCTCTCCGCACCCATGAGGAGCCGGGCGGTCACGGGAATGTCCTCGCCCTTCCAGTTGATGACGGCGTCGGGCCGGGCGAGCAGGTTCGCCGTCCAGGCGGGATGGTCCGTGCGGCCGAAGTTGGACCCGATGAGAATCCACCCGGTCTCACCCGCACCGCCCACCGAACCCGAGCCCGAACTCGAACCCGAACCCGAACCCGAACCCGACGCTCCCGCTCCCGCTCCCGCCCCCGCCTCCGGCATGCAGGCCAGCGGGGTACGGCGCTCCAGACCGCTCTTGGCGCCGCGCGCGGTCAGGACGACCCCCGGCAGCATCTGGGCGCTGAGCAGCACCTTCCCCCGTGTGAGCCGGTGCACGGCGCGGTCGAGGGCCGGGATGAGGTGCGGGGCCGCCTTGGCGAACACCCGGGTGGAGGACACCCTCTGCACCAGCCGCACGCCGGGCATCCTTCTCGCCCCGGTCCCCGTGCCCGTCCCCGTCCCCGTCCTCCCGTCCGCTCCGTCTCCCGTACCGCTGCCCTTGCGCGAACGCCCGGCCGCCGCCATCACACCGTCACCTCTCCGCCGTCGAAGAGCCGCGCCGCGTCGGCCGCGTGCGCGCGCAGCCGGTGGACGGGGCCGAAGAGCAGTTCGTCGCCCGAGGCGCGCTTGAAGTAGAGATGGACGTCGTGCTCCCAGGTGAAGCCGATGCCGCCGTGGAGCTGGACGCCCTCGGAGGCGGCGGTGCGCAGCGCCTCCAGCGCCTGGGCCAGGGCGAGCCCGCCCACCCGCTCGCCGCCCGTCCCGGCGGCCCACGCCGCGTAGTAGGCCGCCGAACGGGCCGACTGCACGCCCACGTACACGTCCGCGAGCCGGTGCTTGACCGCCTGGAAGGAGCCGATCGCCCGGCCGAACTGCTCACGCCTGCCCACGTGTTCGACGGTGCGTTCCAGGACGCGGTCGGCGGCGCCCACGGCCTCCACGGCCAGGACGGCGGCGGCGGTGTCCCCGACGGCGGCCAGCGCCCCGGGCACGTCCGCCTGGTCGTCACCCAGCAACGCGGCCTCGACGTCGCGGAGTTCGAGCCTGGCCTGCGGCCGGGTCGCGTCCAGGGAGGTCTGCCGCGCGCGTACGAGCCCGTCGGCGTCGTCCCTCACCAGGAACAGCAGCGTCCGCGACCGCGCGAACCCGCCGGTGTGCGCGGCGACCAGCAGCAGCCCGGCGCTGTGCCCGTCGAGCACCTGCGCCGCCTGCCCGTAGAGCCGCCACGCTCCGTCCGCCCGGCGGGCCTGGACGCCCCCGGCGCGACCGCCGCCGGCCCACTCGCCGTGGTTGTCGCCGGTCAGGGCGAGGGCGGCGGCCAGGCCCGCGCCGGGGACGGCGAGGGCGGCGGTCAGCGCGCCCGAGGCCAGCGACGGCAGCAGGGCGGTGCGCTGCGCCTCGGTGCCGAGGGCCAGGATCAGCGGGGCGGCGAGGACGGCGGTGGACAGCAGGGGCGAGGGGGCGAGGGCGCGTCCCGACTCCTCGCAGGCCAGGGCGAGTTCGGTCGCCGAACAGCCGGCACCGCCGTACGCCTCGGGGAGGGCCAGTCCCGGCAGCCCGAGCCGGCGCGCGAGGGTGTCCCAGAGAGCCGGGTCGTAGCCGGCGGGGGTTCGCTCGGCGGCCCGCAGCTCCCGCGGTCCGCACCGCTTCGCCAGCACCTCCCGCAGGGTACGGCGGATCTCCTCCTGCTCCGCGGTGAGACGGGCGTCCATGGGCGGGCTCCTCCCTCGTCGGGGGGCTGATCCGGCACGTCGATCTGACGGGCCGTCATGTTAGGGCGGAGGGTCCCAGAAGCACAGGGGTGCGACGCCTCCCGGCGAGCCACTTATCTGATGTACCGTCAGATTCATGACGCATGCCACCCCGGGCCAAAGCCGTCGGAAGGTCGCCGTCGTCGGCATATCCCTGTCCGACTGCGGCCGCGTGGACGAGGCGACCCCGTACGCGCTGCACGCGCAGGCCGCGCGCCGCGCACTGGCGGACTCCGGCCTGGACCGCTCGGTGATCGACGGTTTCGCGTCGGCGGGGCTCGGCACCCTCGCGCCCGCCGAAGTGGCGGAATACCTGGGACTGCGCCCCACCTGGGTCGACTCGACCTCCGTCGGAGGGTCCACCTGGGAGGTCATGGCGGCCCACGCGGCCGACGCCGTCGCGGCGGGCCACGCGAACGCCGTCCTGCTCGTCTACGGCTCCACCGCCCGCGCCGACATCAGGGCGGGCCGCCGCACCGGCAACCTCTCGTTCGGCGCGCGGGGCCCGCTCCAGTTCGAGGTCCCGTACGGCCACACCCTGATCGCCAAGTACGCGATGGCCGCGCGCCGCCACATGCACACGTACGGCACCACGCTCGAACAGCTCGCCTCGGTGGCCGTCCAGGCCCGCGCGAACGCGGCCCGCAACCCGGAGGCGATGTTCCGCGACCCGGTCACCGTCGACGACGTCCTGTCGGGGCCGATGATCGCGGACCCGTTCACCAAGCTGCACTGTTGTATCCGCTCCGACGGCGGCGCCGCTGTGCTGCTGGCGGCCGAGGAGTACGTGCGCGACTGCCGTACGGCGCCGGTGTGGGTGCTCGGAACCGGCGAACACGTCTCCCACACCACCATGTCCGAGTGGGCGGACTTCACCGTCTCCCCGGCGGCGGTGAGCGGCCGGCTCGCCTTCGAGCGCGCCGGAGTCCGCCCGGCCGAGATCGACTTCGCCGAGATCTACGACGCCTTCACCTACATGACCCTCGTGACCCTGGAGGACCTCGGCTTCTGCGCCAAGGGCGAGGGCGGCGCCTTCGTGGACGCGGCGAAGGGGCGGCTGCTGGTGGACGGGGAACTGCCGGTGAACACGGACGGGGGCGGTCTTTCGGCCCAGCATCCGGGCATGCGCGGCCTGTTCCTGCTCGTGGAGGCCGTACGGCAGTTGCGCGGCGGCCTTCCGGAGGAGCGCCAGGTACGGCGCCCGGACGGCTCCCTGCCCGAGCTGGCGGTGGCGTCCGGGACGGGGGGCTGGTTCTGCTCGTCGGGGACGGTGGTGCTGGGGCGGGGGTGAGGGGCTGGGGGCGGGACCCGGGTGGGGGCCCAGGCCTACCGGCCTGCCGGCCTGCGCGCCCCGGGTCGCGGGTGCTGCCGTGGGGCATCGGCGCGCCCCGGGTGATACTCGGAGCCATGGAACCGGACCTTCATGAGCTGCTGAGATCGCTGCGGGTGTGGGACACGGAGCTGCCCGGCTTCGCCCCGGAGGACGCTCCGGCGGACCCGCTGACCCTGTTCACCCGGTGGTTCGCGGAAGCGGTGGCGGCCGGGCAGGCCGAACCGCACACGATGACGCTCGCGACGGCCGACGAGGACGGTTCGCCCGACGTCCGGACGGTGATGCTGCACGGCGCGGACGACGACGGCTGGGCGTTCGCCTCGCACGTGACGAGCCGCAAGGGACGCCAGCTCGCCGCGCGGCCGTACGCGGCCCTCGGCTTCTACTGGCCCGCGCAGGGCCGCCAGATCCGGCTCCGCGGCCCGGTCACGGCCGCCGCGCCCGAGGAGAGCCAGGCGGACCTGCACGCCCGTTCCACGGGAGCACTGGCCGCGGCCCTGGTGGGCCGGCAGAGCGAAGTCCTGCCCTCACGCGCCGAGTTGGACCGGGCCTCGGACGCGGCCTGGGAACGGGCCGAGAGCGCCCCGGAGTCCCCCGCCCCCACCTGGACGCTCTACCGGCTCCGTCCGGACGAGGTCGAGTTCTTCCAGGGTGACGCCCGCCGGCGCCACGCCCGGCTCGCCTACCGCCGCACGGAGACCGAGACCGGCTGGGCCACCGAGCTGCTGTGGCCGTGATCCGCCCGGCCCCGCACGCCCGGCCCCGGCCCCGCGCTCCCCGTCCTACCCCTCGTAGGTGAAGTCGTACGCCGCGAAGTCGGAGACGGGGCGGTAGCCGATGCGCTGGTACAGGCCGTTGCTGGTCGGGTTGGCCAGGTCGGTGAAGAGCAGCACCTCCCGGACCCCGGAGGCGACCGCGGCGCGGCTCACCTCGGCGGTGACGGCACCGGCGTACCCCCGGCCGCGCAGATGCGCCGGGGTGTAGACGGGGGCGACCCGGAGCTGTCCGGCGACGGGCGGTGTCGCGCCCGCCATGGCGACGGGGGTGCCCTCGGGGTCCTCCCAGAGGGTGATGCCGCCGTACGAGATCCGGTCGTCGGCCCAGGCGCCGCCGTCGCGGTGGGCACCCTCGCCGATGGCCTCGGCGAACTCCGAGTACCAGCGGGCGAGCAGGTCCCGGTCGCCCGCGTCCGCGACCCTGGGACGGCCGGGCGGTGCGGGCTCGGGCACCGCAAGGTCGCCCAGCCGGTAGAGCCGCTCGCTCCGGAGCGGCACCCTCCTCGCCCCGGTCCGCCGCTCCCAGGCCCCGGCGAAGGCGGCGACGGTGTCCGTGTCGGAGGAGACCCCGGGCACCTCGATCTCCGCGTCCGCCAGCAGCGCGGCGAGGGTCTCGGCGCCCCGCTCGTCCAGCGGGGTGAGGTTCAGCCGGTACGGCGGCGTTCGGAAGAAGGCCGCCTGGACCGCCCCGTCCCGCTCCAGGGCTCCGAAGACCGGCGCGTCCTTGCCGTACCGGCTCACCCCCTGCCTGCGCAGCGCTTCCGTCACGGTAAGCGCGACGGTGTGCCGCGCGGGCCGCGACCGCAGGAAGTCTCCGGCCCGCGCGAGAAACGCGTCGAGGTCGTGGGTGAGCTGCCAGTCGTACGTCAGGGAGGTCATGTCCGATGGTCCCTTGAAGCCACGGAGCCGTGCCTCCGAATTTCCTCCGGGGAGTGACCCGTGGGACCGGAGGGGCTTGAATGGCTGGATGACCGATGGCCATGTGCAGTTCTCCGTGCAGCCCGCCCCCGAGCTGACGGGCCTCGGTCTGCGGCTGCGCCCCTGGGACCCGGAGTCCGACGCCGACGTGTCCGCGTATCTGCGCGGGCTCTCCGATCCCGAACTCCAGCGCTGGAACACCCCGCTCAGGTTCGTCCGGGACATCGGCACCGCCCGTGAGTCGCTGCGGACCCGCGTGGCGGCGGCGGTCGGCGGCACCGGGATCTCCTTCTGCGTCACCGGGGCCGAGACCGGCGAGACGCTGGGCCACATCGGCGTCAACGAGATCGACCACGTCATGAGCTGCGCCCGCATCGGCTACTGGGTCCTCCCGGAGGCCCGCGGCGGCCGGGTCGCCACCCGTGCCCTCACCCTCGCGGCCCGCTACGGTTTCACCGAGCTCGCCCTGCACCGCCTCGAACTGGGGCACGCCGTGGGCCACGAGGTGTCCTGCCGGGTCGCCGAGCGCTGCGGATTCCGGCACGAGGGGACGCTGCGCGACGCGATGTTCGAGGCGGGCCGCCATGACGCGTTCCGCGACGTGCACCTCCACGGCCGCCTCGCGACGGACCCCGAGCCGGCACCCGCCCGGAACCCGTCACCCACCGGCACGTGAGGCGGGCCGGAACACGGGGATCCCAGCCCGGAAGGCCACCTCCAGTTCCATCCCGATCCGCAGCGCCGCCTCCTCGCAGCCGATCACCTCGGTCATCATCCGGGGGCCCTCCGCCAGGTCGACGACGGCGGCCGCATAGGGCACGCGCTCACCGAACGGGGGCAGGTCGTTGCGGTGGACGACGGACCAGGTGTAGAGCGTGGCGCGTCCGCTCGCGGGGCGCCAACTCACGTCCTCGGACCAGCAGTGCGGGCAGAACTCCCTGGGGTAGTGGTGAACGCGGTCGCAGGCCGCGCAGTGCCGGATCAGCAGCCGCCCCTCCGCCGCCGCGTCCCAGTACGGCCGGGTGAACGCGTCCACCTCGGGAACGTCGAACCCGGCCGCGGGGCCCCCCGCCCCCACAGGCCCCCGCGACGTCCCGCTCACCGGAACAGTCCCAGGGCGTCGTCCAGGGACCACGTCTGCCAGCACATCGCGAACAGGCCGACGGCCGAGACCAGCGCCATCATCGCGTTCTGCCCCTGCTCCGCCCAGTCGTGGATCATGAGGGTGAAGTAGAAGACGTTGAGGAGCAGCCCCGCGACCAGCGCGACGGGGGTCAGCAGCCCGGCCACCAGCCCGAGACCGAGAGCCAGCTCCGCGTACACCACGACGTACGCCATCGTCCGGGGGCGCGGCGCGACGATCGTGTCGAACCCGGAGCGCACGACGTTCCAGCGATGCTTGGCCGCCACCTCCCCGGCCCACGCGATGCCGGTGCCGCGCTCGAACCAGCCCTTCTTGTCCTTGTGCCGCCAGCTCTCGAGCCACCAGAGGCCGAGCCCGATACGGAGCACGGCCAGCCACTCCGCTCCGCCGAGCCAGATCGTGTCCATGGCCGAACCTCCCGCGAAGGCACCACATCTGACGGAACGTCAGTTTCGACGTCCCCGGACGCCCGCGCAAGAGCCCGACACCCACCCACCGGCGAGGTGCGCGACCACCCGCCCCCACTCCTCCCGCTCCACCCTTCCCACTCCACCCCTCCCAGGGGGCGCACGGAGCCGATCCCGCGCTCCGGCGAAAGACGTACACCCCACCGCCCACCTGCGACAACAGCGCACTTTTCGCACACGCCCACCCCATCGAAGTGACCTACGCCACCGAGCCCACCCACCCCTCCCACAGTCGTGACCACTTCGCAACCGATTCCGGTCTTGACCGAGACCTATCAAGCTGAGCCGTGATTACGCTCGCGCTATGGCCGACTCGACTGCTTCCGCGACCCCCCGCACGGTGCCCTCCCACGAGGACCGCCCCGTGTACGTGATCGGGGGCGGACCCGGGGGGCTCGCGGCGGCGTACGCGCTGCGCGCCCGGGGCGTACGAGCTGTCGTGCTGGAGAGGTCGGACGAGGTCGGCGCGTCCTGGCGGGGCCACTACGACCGGCTGCACCTGCACACCACCCGACGCCTGTCCGCGCTGCCGGGGCTCTCGATGCCGCGCTCGTTCGGCCGGTGGGTGTCGCGGGACAACGTGGTGCGCTACCTGGAGAAGTACGCCGAGCACCACGGTCTGGAGATCGTCACGGGCGTCGAGGTCTCCCGCGTCGAGCCCGCCCCCGGCGGCGACGGCTGGCTGCTGCACGCCACCGGCGGACGCGAGCTGACCGGCAGCGCGGTGGTCGTCGCGACCGGCTACAACCACACCCCGCGCGTTCCCGACTGGCCCGGCCGCGACACCTACACCGGCGAGCTCCTGCACGCCGGCCAGTACCGCAATCCCGCCCCCTACGCGGGCCGGGACGTCCTCGTCGTCGGCATCGGCAACACCGGCGCCGAGATCGCCGTGGACCTGGTCGAGGGCGGCGCCCGGCGCGTACGGCTGTCCGTCCGCACCGCGCCGCACATCGTGCGCCGCTCGACGGCGGGCTGGGCCGCGCAGTTCACGGGCATCGCCGTACGACGGCTGCCGGTGCGGCTCGTGGACGCGCTGGCCGGGCCGATGGCGAAGCTGAGCGTGCCCGACCTGGCGGCCCGGGGCCTGCCCCGCCCCGACACCGGGCTCTACTCCCGCGTCAACGAAGGCTCCATCCCCGTCCAGGACGTCGGGCTCATCGACGCCGTCCGCAAGGGGAAGGTCGAGATCGTGGCCGCGGTGGAGGGGTTCGAGGACGACAAGGCCGTCCTCGCCGACGGGAGCCGGATCGATCCCGACGTGGTGATCGCCGCGACCGGGTACTCGCGGGCGCTGGAGGGCATGGTCGGACATCTCGACGTGCTCGACGGGCGCGGGCATCCGGTCGTCCACGGCGGGCACGCTCCGCGGAACGCGCCCGGCCTGTACTTCACCGGGTTCACCAACCCCATCAGCGGCATGTTCCGCGAACTCGCCCTGGACGCGGAGAAGATCGCGAAGGCCGTATCCCACCACACGACGACCCCCCAGCCCACCCGCTGAAGCACCGACGGCCCTTCGCCCCCCCCCCCCCCCCCCCCCCCCCGCCGGGGGGGGGGGGGGCCCCCCCCCCCCGGCGCGGGCGGCCCGGGC